>JACMJT010000136.1 GCA_014380505.1 Hyphomicrobiales bacterium
ATCGAAGCCAAGCATCTCACCAGCGAATATGTGATCGAGGTCAAGACCACCATCGATCTGAAACTGCAGACCGCCATGCAGAAGATCATCAACGATCGGCTGGCGCTGGAAGGCCCGCAATACCACGCCACCCAGGCGGCGGCCGTCACCATGGCACCGGAGGGCGCCATCAAAGCCATCGTCGGCGGGCGGGATTACGAGGTGAGCCAGTTCAACCGCGCCACCGATGCGCTCCGCCAGTCGGGGTCGGCATTCAAGCCCTTCGTTTATCTGGCGGCACTGCTCAACGGCTACACGCCAACCGATATCGTGCTCGACGGGCCGGTGGCGGTGGGCAGATGGGCGCCCCGGAACTACACCGGCAAATATGGCGGGCGCACCACGCTGAGCAACGCGCTGGCCAAATCCTACAACTCGGTGCCGGTCCGGCTGATGATCGATATCGGCCGCCCGGCGATCATCGACACGGCGCACCTCGTCGGCATCCGGGGCGAGCTGGAAACCTGGGCGCCCATGGTGCTCGGCACCAGCTCGCTGTCGCTCCTCGATCTGACGTCGGGCTATGGCACCTTTGCCGCGGGCGGCAAGCTGACCACGCCCTACACCATCCTCGAAATGCGCCGCGCCAATGGCGATGTGATCTACCGCCGCTCGGAAGACGTGACCGAGCCTCCGCGCCAGGTGGTGCCGGAGAGCAAGATCGCCGAACTCAATTCCATGCTGAAGGAAGTCGTGAAATCGGGCACCGGCAAAAAAGCCGACCTGGGATTTGCGCCCCAGGGCGGCAAGACCGGAACCAACCAGGGCTACCGCGATGCCTGGTATGTGGGCTTCACCGCTCACAATGTCACGGGAGTGTGGTTCGGCAACGACGATTTCACGCCGATGAACAAGGTGACAGGCGGCCTCCTCCCCGCGCCCACGTGGAAGAGCATCACGCTGGTGGCCGAGGCCGATCAGAAACCGGAAGGACTGGCGGGCATTCCCTATGATGGCAGCTATATGGAAGCCGCGATCGCGAGTGCCGGAGAGGGAACGCCCACGCCCGAAGAAAGCGACCAGCCCGTGGTGGCCGATGCCTCGGCATCGGAGGATGACGTGTCGCAAGTGCTCAAGGGCATGTTCAATTTGTTCGAGGAAAAGAAAGCCGCCAAACGCAAGAGCAAGGTCAAGACGGCGAAGGCGAAAGCAGAACCGGTTGTCCTGTCCGAACCCAACGCCGCTTCGGATGCGGATGGGGAAGCCGAGGAGCAACGGTCCCTGCTGGATTCGATCTTCGGTTCGCTCAACGAGCCAGAAAAGCCGCGGAAGAAAAAACCGCTGTTCAATTTTTAAGGCGGCGTGAGACTTTGATTGAAGCAAGCTGCACGTCTCGCGAAGGGGCCCTCATCCGCCCTGTCGGGCACCTTCTCCCATGCCTCGCGGCACGGGAGAAGGCACATCAAATTTATACCTTCGCCCGCGCGGAACGCGTGGGAGAAGGTGGCCGAAGGCCGGATGAGGGCCTCTTGCGATGCTCGATTCAAAGAAATAGCGGCGTGATATAGAGTATGCTTTCGTGAACGGAATTCTTCACGGTTTTATATTTCTTTTGGCCGGAGCTCTGGCCGGGCTCGCGAGTGCCGTCGCCGCAATCGAACTTTACAGCGCCAATCCGGTTGAACCGGCGAGCCCCTGGCATAGCTGGGATGTCTCGCCCAACAGCAAGGTCCGCCCCTATGCGCTCGACCACTATCTGATGGCGGGCCGGTTTCCCCCGGCGGCCGGCCAGATGCGGGAATTCGCCGCCCAGCAGGCAAGCGACGGCGCCGCCCTCAACGGAGCTTGCAACTATGTGCTCGCGGCAAAGGCCGCGCCAACTTTGTGGTGGACGCTCGCGGTTTTTTCCAGCGGCAATTCAACCGCGGCGCCCAATGCCGTCATTACCGCCGACACCGCGATAACCGAGGGTGACGGCTCGCTTCGCGTCGCCGTGTCGCGTTCGCCATCGAGCGGCAACTGGGTCAGGCTTCAATCGGCCGAGGGTTTCACGCTGCTGTACACGATCGCCGAGCCCTCCTCCAATTTGTCGCGGGGGCCGCTCCCCATGTTCACCATTGAGCGGAGCGGCTGCTAGCCATGCGCAAATTTTACTGGTTTGCGGCGGCCATCTTCCTGGCTCTTGGCGTTCATGCGGCTTTTGTGCTGGCGATGCCCGGCTTCATGCTGAAGCGCTCGATCGCGCGAATCAGCGGCGAGACGGGCACCAATGCATTCTTCGTTCTGCCGGTGGAGGAACAGAGCCGCCTGTTCCCCTCCTATCCGCCGCTGAGCGTCACCGGCGCGTGTGCCTTCGATGTCTCGGACGGCCCGGTCGATTTTTCCGCCGACATGCCGGCGGGGTTCTGGACGCTCACCATCTATTCAAGTTCCGGCAACGTCATCTACGCACTGAACGATACCCAGGCGGGCACCGCGCATTTCACGGTCAATCTCAAAAAGGCGCCGGGGCTGCTCGACATGCTGACCAAAACCACGCTCGACGACCGGGGAACCATGACGGGTTGGAGCGTGAGCACGGGAGAGCCTACGGGGCTTGCCGTTCTGTGGCAGCCAGTGGCCGACGCAGCACTCCGCCCCGGCATCGTCCGCAGCTTCGGCAAGACGATTTGCAAACCGGTGGGTTGAAAGCCGGGAAGTTTCAGCGTTCCCGCGCGAATCAAAAATTGCATCGTGCAAATCTCATCATGCCCGGGCTCGACCCGGGCATCTTCGTTGGATAGTCAAGAAGATGCCTGCGTCAAGTCGACTGCTGTCGGTTAAGGAAGCGATGACAAGGCCAAGACCGAAATGTCCTCGCCCCGCGAAGCGGGGAGAGGAAGGGACCCATCGCGGTCACGCGATGGGGAGGAGAGGGGCTAACGGTCATTTCGAAGTTATTCTGTGACGGACATGGCCCCTTCACTAATGATGAAGGGTGGAGCGGCATCGATGAACCCAAGCGTCGGACTTAATCCGTTGGCCCCTCTCCTCCCCCATCGCTGATGCGATGGGTCCCCTTCCTCTCCCCGCTCACGCGGGGCGAGGACAGCTTGGGATTCGAGCCTTGCCTGTTCGCATCAAAGTACCGGGCATGACGAGAAATTTTAGCGCCGCCTTCTCCAGAAGGGAGAAGGATTTCATTTCATCGCGCCGGATTTACCGCGCCGAGCGGGGCTTTGAAGGGGTTTTCCGTTCCGCCAGGCGCAAATCGGGGCGTTCGATTCTGACACCTGGAAAAATGATGACGTCGGCCAAGGGGCCGGTGTCGTCCTTGGCCGCTTTGCTGATCCGGTTCGCCGGGAACTCAATGACAGCACTCATGGGTTTCTCTCGCTCGCGGGCACCGGGCTGGACGCCGACGATGCCAAGGCGCCGATTAAGCCGCTATAGTATTAACAATTGCCTAAGCGCCTGCCCCAGTCTCACGCGGATGTCTAATCGGAGGCGGCGGCGAGGCCGGCAGTGCCGGCGCGATCTTCGATTTCAATGACCCAGATATCGGGATCGGACATCACTCGTTTCGCCAGCACGCGGTCGATTGCTTCCTGGCTTGCGGGGAATGGAAGTTCTTCAAACCAGCGGCGTTCGCCCTCCTCGTCATAGGCGGGGCCCGGCGCTGGACCGAAGAAATGAAACGTTCCATCGAGATGATTGACGATCACGTAGATGGCGCCAGCCTCGGCCGCACCTTTGCGAATCACCGCGCCGAAATATCCTTGCGCCTGCCAGCGCCGCAGAAAAGCGCCGGCCCATATCTCGCTTTTGAGGCGCATCGGCTTTCAGTCGGAGTTCAGTTCCGATTGGCCGCTGAGCTTGCCCAGCTCAGCCAGCAACGCACCGGCGATTTCGCCGGTCTGGTCGAGGCCACGGTCCTGTTGAAACTGTTTGATCGCGGCGCGAGTCTGATCGGTCAAGTCGCCGGTGATTTCGCCGGGGCTGTAGGCGAGCTCGGCCAAGCCCAACTGGACGCGCCTGACCTGGGCCCTTGCCGCAGCATCGGGATCGGGCTCCACGGTGCCGGTGAACAGCGAGGCCTCGGCGATCTGGCGCGTATAGCGAATATGCTCGGCAAGTCTGTTGGAGGGTTCACCCGTCATCTCCAGCCCCATGGCCTGCTGATAGGCTTCTATCGCCTGGCGCGTTTTTTTGCCCACGACGCCATCGACACTTCCCTTGTAATAACCGCTGGCCAGAAGCTGGCGCTGGACCTCTTCGACGGCGGG
>JACMJT010000137.1 GCA_014380505.1 Hyphomicrobiales bacterium
GGGTTGATTAATGGGGAAGCGCCTGTTAATCACCGCTCCGCTTACGCAAATGGTGTGCGGCCATGGCGGAATTGGTAGACGCACTAGCTTGAGGTGCTAGCGGGTAACACCGTGGAGGTTCGAGTCCTCTTGGCCGCACCATCCCTTCACGGTTAACAATTTCATCGAATTGTGGCGGGCGCGTCGGGCTGCGTGTAGACACGTCATGCGCGGGCGTGGCGGAATGGTAGACGCAACGGACTTAAAATCCGTTGGGAGCAATCCCGTGGGGGTTCAAGTCCCTCCGCCCGCACCATTTAGGAACTGGCTATTTGCAAAATGGGTCGAGTCCGGGTGGGATGAAGAGTTGCAGTTGGCTCCATATTTCAGAAATTTGGCAACACCCATTTGCAGCCTTGATGCCTAGAATTTAATAAGTACAATAAGATAAGCGGCTCTAGGGACGTCCATTTGAAAATATCAATCAAATTTCTTTTGGCTTCTATCGTAATAGCCTCGGCACAACCCGCTTTAGCTTGCCAAGTTTACACTGAAGAACACGCTTCAAATGAAGCGGACATCATATTTACCGGCACTCCTGAAAAGATTTCTAACTTACCAGAATCTGGTGAACTGAAACCGGCAGACGTTGTCTTTGAGGTAACCAAGCAACTGAAAGGCACTTTTCCAGAAACTATCACAATACGCGATACAGGAAATAATTGTTACGGATTTCCCCAATTTGAAAAAGGCGGTTTGTATTCCTCGAACGAATATTTGGTTTTTGCTGTTAAGAAAGACGGTCGCTATGAAACCTTTCATCCGCTTCCAAACAATTTAGTTACCGATAACGGTGCCCAAGCATTCATAAAAAGTTCGAACATCCCCAGTCCTCCAGAACCCCAATAAACTCGCAATGGCAATGGACACCGTTATCCACGTGGGCGATCCTGCGCGGCGTGGAAGACGGCGATGATCTCGACCGTGTCAATCGTGACGCGATACACGGCGATAAACGGGAGACGTGGGACGACGAGCTCACGGGTCGTTTCGACAGCGCCCAGACGTCCTGATTGGGGGAACTGCGATAGCCGGTCGGTAGCGCGTTCTATCGCAGCAACAACCTGCTGGGCGGTGCGAGGATTGTCGCGCAATATATATTCAAGGATTGCGGCAAGGTCATCGCGCGCTTCTTGAGTAAAGCGTACATTCATCCGGCAAATTTACGGAAGAGCGCCTTCATCTCATGCTCGGGAACAAGCGGGGTCGGGTTAGCCAGGCGACGGCGCACTTCGTCTTGCTGCTCAGGCGAAAGGTGCAAATCGATGGCATCCTGCTCGACAAGAGACAGCAATATCTCGCCAACTTCGTCCTGCCGATTGGCGGAGAGCGCCTTGGCCTTTTCGTATGCCCGTTCGAGGATTTTTGTCATGGCTCCACTATACCATATTTTGCCGCACGATGTACAAGAGGGTTCTGGGAGAAAACGCGTAACACCTTACACATTCACATTTTAGAATCAAAAATAATGATTTTAAAAACAATATTCATGCACAACAGACTTAACGATTATTGCCGCGGATTGCCATCACTCAGGCTTGCATCTTTCATTGCGCGGAATGTCCAAAACTGCGATGCACAAACAGGGCGCGAGCTCATGGGCTCGAACTAATCCGCAAAAAAGGCAACGCTCTTCCCTCTGCGAAAGCCTGACAATATCGCTCAGCCGGGACCACAAGGACGACGCCTTGAAATGTGGGAATCCACCTTAGAATATCGAAGTTGATTGTATCGCGGGAACCATTGGCGGCTTACTGGTTGGGGTTGGGTCCGGGAAGCTGCTGTTGCCCAGGCGAACGAAAAGCTGGACGGCCTTGGTCAATCGCATTAGAGGGAAAGCTGGACCAAGCTTACAACCTAACCAAGGGGGAATCACATGGCTAATGACAAAGATCTCAACCGGAGCAACGCCACAGTCTCAAGCACGACCGGCATCATTATCGCGGTGGTTGTGGTGCTGATCGGCTTAATCCTGGCCTTCAACTCTGGCTGGTTTGGCGGCTCCACCGTAACCCAGAACAACACTACGACCGAGACCGTTCCGGATACGACGACATCAACCACGGTGACTGAGCCTGACACCAGCACATCCACCTCGGCCACCACGACCGAGCCTTCGACTGAGGGAACCGGCACTACAACCACCACGACCGATCCGTAAAGTCCTCGCGTTCGAGTCCCGCCGCCTGCGCCAACGGCGGTATCAAGCCTTCACGGCGTCTGGAAGCCCAGCGAATTGCAGGCTATTCGGGCATCGCCTCGCCGGATCCGCCTGCTTCGGCGGGGAAGTCCTTCAACTTGGGAAGTCCGTCCTTCATCGGCAGTACTGTTTCGGCATAGTTCAGGTGGATGGCCGGCTTGAAGGGAAACGTCGGGAGCGTTGCGGCGGGAACGTCGGTGAAGCCGAGGCCCGGGTGCTCGACCAGAACATGGCCGCCACATCGCGTGCAGAAACGGCGGTGGCTGAATTCGGTTTTGTTGAAGCGGCCAAGGAAGGCTTTCCTTGAGCCACCCAGGCGCCAAAAATCCTAGAACAAGTACGTCACGTGCCGCGAGGAGCGCAGGAAGTTGCGTTGCCACCACATGAGCCAATAGGGAGGCGTTCGGGAGTTGTCCTTATAAAGCAGATTGTTCTTGCGATCGAAGTGCCAAAGATTGCAGCGATGGGCAACTTCGTGAGCCAGGGTGCTTATATCGTTTGCGATGATTTTATCGGCTTCCATGGTCGCATAGTCCGTCAGGACCGGCACGGCGCATCCGCGCTTGTCTTCAACCTCCTCGACAATGAATATTGTGATGGGAAATGCCAGGCTAATCGGAATGAAACTGCCCACCCATCCGGCAGTATGACCGGCAAAATAGTCTCCGGCTTTGCCGCCCTCGTCCCACAGGGCGCCCAAATCGCACCGGACCTTGAGGGCTGAAGGCGGCGCCACGTCCGGCAGTATCTGCGCCCAATTGTCGATTTCATTCTTGTTCCCCGAGGAATAGGGAAGAACGTTGACGTTGCACCGATCTTTCAGAACCTGTTTCAGGAGGTTGATCGACGGCATCAGGACATTGGGATCGCTGAGCAGGGCCCCAGCGGGACTTCGCAGCACCGCAATATGAAGCCGCAACTTCTTGGGCGGCCAGCCGAGCCAGCCGAAGACCAGATCAAAAACCTTGGCAGGCGACGTGAGGATTACGACGGCAATGCGGATCGCGGCGCGAACAACCGCCTTGACGGCGCGAACAACCGCCTTGACGGCGCGTTTCACTTTTGACCACCAGCCCATTCTCTGTACCTTCCTCAACGTTGAAGTCGGATGAAATCAAGAATAGCTGCCGTCGTGAGTCAGCCTAGCACAGCCGGCGGTTTCGTGGAACACGACTCACACTCAACCAGTTTTGTTGAAACGGTTTTCACCAGGCCGACTGTCCAGCATACCGGGCAGCCGCGAAATGCGAGTAGCGCGGCAATACCGGCGGCGATGGACGCGAGCGCGTTGGTGCCTGAAAAATAAAAGGCAAATGCGGTAAGCACAACGCCCAAAAAACCCTTGAAGAGGTGCCTTGACAATGACGCGCTTGCGAACATGGGCTGCTCCTCCACAGGCCTGGCACCAACTGTAGAGCCGTACACTTAAAAAAGATTTCACTGAACGCGAACCTTTTTCTTAAATTTTGCTGGTTCAGCGCGAGGTTTCCGCTTTAGGATTCATTCATGCGGCGGTATCGCCCGGGCGGTACGCCGGCCCAGCGGCGGAACGCCTTGCTGAATGAGATTTCCGATTCGTAGCCGGCCCCATTGGCGATTTTCGCCAGCGCTTCCGTCGAACCGGTCAACATGCCGGCGGCGGCGTGCATCCTCCGGGCGGTGACATAGTCCATCACGCTGGTTCCAACCAGCGACCGGAACCGGTTTGCGAAGACGGTTCGCGACAGGGCGACAGCCGTGCCGAGGGAGGCCACGGTCCAGGGCTCCCCCGGCCGTTCATGCACCAACGCCAGGGCCCGCGCGATTTGCGGATCGGTGAGGCCGCGAAGCCAGCCGCTGGCGTCCGCCGGAGTGTTGGCGATGCAGTCGCGGATTGCCTGCACGAAGACGATATCGGCGACGCGCTCGGCAATGGTTTGGAAGCCCGGCTTGCCGGCCGTCAGTTCCTCGATGAGAAGAGCGAGGGAGCCTTCGAGCCAGGCCGGGCCCCGCCCCATGCGCCCGCGCACATGAATAACATGGGGCAGGGCTTCGAGGAGGGAGTTGCGGCGCCGGTCCTCGAAGGTGAAGACGCCGGTGATGGTGCGGGTGAGCGCGCCAGTGCCGCCGAAACTGATGCGCCCCAGCTCATAGAGGCGCTTCGCCCGCGTCCAATTTGCGTCGATGCCGTTTGCCGCGAGCACATCTTTAAACGGCGTGCGCTCGACACCGTGCTCCGACATCAGCGCATGGGGGCTGCCATGGGGCAGGACAACCAGATCGCCCGCCGCGAGATCGACCGGAGTGCCGCCTGCCAGTTCGAGGACGCAATGGCCCTGGACGATAATATGGAAAGGCGCAGCGCCCACGGCGCCCTTGTCGAAACCCCAGGGCGCGCGAAATTCAGCCGTGCTGAGGACGGCGCTTTGCAGCCGCAGGTCGCGCAGGATGTCACTGATAAGATCCATGGGCGGTACGATCGGTTAATAATTCCGTCTCCACAAGCATTCACCATACGGGTGGCAATGTCCATATGCGTCACATGAAAAACGAAACGGCGAACACCCAAGCGATACTGAAATTCTACCGGGTTTTTTACAACGAGAAGCGTTTCGGCGAAGGTGCGATGCTGCTGGCCGAGAACTTCATCAATCATCACCCCGGCGTCGCTGGCCAGGGACGGCAAGGGATGATCGACGATTTCGGCCGCCATGCGCGTGACATCTTCCCGGACTTTCACATCGAGGCCAAGCGCATGGTGGCCGAAGGCGCTTTCGTCTGGACTCATAGTCTCATCACGGGGCTGCCGCAGGGCGCGGGCGCGGTGTCGGTTGACATCTGGCGGTTCGAGAACGGCGCCATCGCCGAGCACTGGGATGTAGCCCAGGGACTGAAGCCGGATCAAAATCCCGCATCCATGTTCTGATCGAGGAGAAGCAGATGACGAAGAAATTGATGACAAGGCGGTCGATTTTGCAGAACTGGCTCGCTGCGACAGCAGCCGGGCTTGCAGCATCATTGCCGCGCGTCAGTGCGCAAGCCCAAACGCTTCAAACAACGCCCTTCTGCGATGACCAAACCGCGCCGACGATCGCTGGAACCGAAGGCCCGTTTTATACGCCGCGCACGCCGAGGAAAACGGACTTCCGGCAGGATGCCGCGGGCGACGCCTTAACGCTGACGGGCTTTGTTGTAACCCGCGAATGCAAACCTATCGCCGATGCACTGATCGACCTGTGGCACGCCGATGCAGAGGGCGAATACGACAACGAAGGATACAAGCTGCGTGGCCACCAACTGACGGACGCGGAGGGGCGCTATGTGTTCGAGACGATCATTCCCGCCCCCTATAGCCGCCGCACGCGGCACTACCATGTCAAGGTGACAGCGCCCGGCGGACGCGTGCTGACAACACAGCTCTATTTCCCCGGCGAAGAGGGCAACGGCAACGATTTCCTCTTCAATGAGCGCTTGCTGATGCGCGTGGTGAACGCGTCGGATGGCAAGGTTGGGCGGTTTGATTTTGTGTTGGACGGATGAGCGCTTAGCAACCCCATGAATATTACTGGAACACGGGAGTGACCACCATGAAAGAATTACACGTTTCGCGCCGGGGCGTAGTTGCCGGAGCAGCCGTCATGGCGGCGATGTCCGCGGCGGGGGCCGGTTGGGCACAGACTGCGGCCTCCGGTTCGCAACCCGTGGTGCTGATCACCGGAACGAGTTCGGGCTTTGGCAGGCTGATGGCCGAGACTTCGCGCGCAATAAATTGCGGGTTGTAGGCACGATGCGGGGCGTCGAGGGCCGCAACGCGCCCGCGGCGGCCGAGTTGCGCCAGTTGGCGAAAAGCGAACAGCTTGCCCTTGATGTCGTCGAAATCGACGTTACCGATCAGGCGTCGGTGGACCGGGGCGTCGCGGAAGCCCTCCAGCTTGCCGGGCGGATCGATATTCTTGTCAACAATGCCGGTGTCACGGTTCCGGGACCAGTGGAGTTGCAGCCGGTGGCGGCTTTCAATGCCAATCTTGATACCAATTTAGGCGGAACGCTGCGCATGGTCCGCGCCTTGGCGCCGCAGATGCGCGAACGGAAGCGCGGCTATCTGATCCAGATCTCGAGCACGCTCGGCCGTCTCCTCGATCCCATGCTCGGCGGCTATTGCGCATCGAAGCTGGCGATGGAAGCTGCTGCCGACGCGCTGGCCTATGAGGAGGCGATATTCGGCATCGAGGTGACGATCGTCCAGGTCGCCGGTGGCTATCCCACACGGCTGCAGGCCAATGCTTTGCGTTATTTCGACGAGATGGTTGCAAGTCTTCCGGGAGACGACAAGGCGCGCCTGGCCGCGTTCGAGAAACATATCGCCCACATGCGCAAAGACCTGATTCCCGACGCGACGCTGGATCCTCAAGAGATAGCCAATGCGGTTCATAGCCTTATTCCGATGGAGCATGGCAACCGTCCGCGCCGCTTCGCGGTCGGACCCTTCAAGGACATTTCCGAAGGCCTCAACCAGGCCCACGACAAGGTTCAGGCGAATTTTATCGAGCAATCGGGGCTGAAAGAGCTGACCACGCTCAGGCGGGAGAAACCATGAAGAAAACAACGCTGCTGGTTTTTGCGGTTACGGCGAGCTTCGCCGCTGCGCCGTCACATGCCGAGGTCGATGCCGCCATGTGTGCCGGTTTTGACGAAGCTGCCAAATTGCCGAAGGAGCAGGACGCCGTCAGCGCCGCACCGGAGAATCACCGGGTGCTCCTCGAAAACGAAGACATGCGCGTTCTCGAGGTCATCGTGAGGCCGGGTGAGCATGAAACCTTGCACCACCACCGGTGGCCAAGCGTGATGATCGTCGACGAACTGCCGAAGTTCGTGAACTACGACAAGGACGGAAACGAAATCAAGTCATCGGCGCAAACGCAGGAGCGTCCGGAAATGCCCGTTGTGATGCGCATACCCCCGCAGGTGATCTTGCACTCCATACATAATACCGGCAGCAAGCCTTTCCATGCGATCCGCATCGAATACAAGCGAGCTTGCCCGGGGCAATAATTTTTTGGAGGGCTGAACTCATGATCCTTGTTACTGGCGCGGGCGGAAACGTTGGAACCGCCCTTGTTGAAGCGATGAAAGCTCGTGGCCACAAATTCCGCGCGGGCCATCATTCTTCGGAGAAGGCGGCCAAAGCCAGACGCGATGGCTACGACGTGGTGCAACTGGATTTCGCGGCGCCCCAGACGCTGGCGCCCGCATTCGCCGGCGTCGAAACGCTCTTTCTGCTTGGCACCGGCGTTCGCGGGCAGATCGAGCAGGAAACCAACGTTGTCAACGCGGCCAAGGCCGTAGGCGTGAAGAGGCTGGTCAAGCAATCGGTGTGGGGTGCGGCGAGGGAACAATATTCGCTGGCAAAAATGCACCGGGCCATCGAGCGGGCGGTGGAGGCATCGGGCATCGCCTGGACATTCCTGCGGCCCAACGGCTTCATGCAGAACTTTGCCGATGACATGGCTGGGCCGATCAAGGAGAAGGGCGCCATTTTTCAACCGGCGGGAGATGCGAAGATCAGCCATATCGATGTCCGCGACATCGCCCGCGTGGCGGAGCGGGTTCTCACCACACCGGGCCACGAGGGCAAGGCCTATGAACTTTCAGGCCCGGAGGCGCTGTCCTATGACGATGCCGCCGGTATCTTGTCGCGCGTGCTCGGCAAGAAGGTCACCTATACGGCGCTGACGGACGAGGCGGCGCGGGCTGGAATGCGGGCCGCCGGACTGCCCGATTTCTACGCCGATACGATTGTCGATCTGTTCCGGGCTTACCGGGATGGCATTGCCTCGCAAGTAACCGCGGAGGTCAAGCGCATTACCGGACGCCCGCCCATCGCCTTTGAGCAATTCGCCCGCGATCACGCGGCACAATTTCGCTGAAGCATGACTATGGCGTCATGCCATGGTCGGCGAATATTCTGGCGATGTTGGAGTTCAACCTCAGGGCTTCGCGTATATCGGTGTTGCCTTCCTCCGCGCGGCCGAGGCGGAGTGCCGCGATGCCGCGGCCATAGAGGAAGTCAGCAGTGCCCGGCACGGCTTGCAATGCCATATCATAATCGGTCCAGGCCTCGGCGAATTTCCCCTGTTTCAGGCCCACCAGCCCACGGCTGTCCAAATGGTTCGGCGCATTGTTGGACAATCTCAGTGCCGTGTCGCAGTCGGCCCGCGCAACGTCGAGGTCGGTGCCCAGCAGGGCGCGCGCCCAGCATCTGCTATTGAAAGTTTCCATATCCCGGGGATCAAGCCGGATGGCCTCGTCGTAGTCGGCAATGGCCTGCTTGAAATGACCACGTCCCCTATGGGCAACGCCGCGCAATGAGAATGCTTCGGCATCCAGGGAATTGCGCCGGATTATTGAATCCAGGTCAGTTACAGCGCCATCAAAGTCGGCGTTGGCACGGTCAATATCGCCTTTCAGTCTGTAAGCAATCCCGCGCATTGTGCGGGCAGCAACCACTTCCTTGGGGCTGAACCCGCCCTGTTCGATGATCTGCGTACAGGCTAGAAGGCGGAGATCCATGTCATAAAGTTGCCCGCAACCATCGAGGGGATTCGCACTTCCGTTCAAGGAAGCAAGGAACGTCCAAAACATGAAAAAAATGCTCGCGCTCAAGGGCCACCTCGTTCGATTTTGCTACTGAGCCCGCCTAGGGCGCAATTCCATAACTGGCGAACATCCCGCCTATATTGGCTTTTAGCCTGAGAGCCTCCTGCAAGTCGGCATTGCCTTCCGCCGTGCGGCCCATGCGGAGCGCGGCGATGCCGCGGCCATAGAGATAATGGGCGGTGTCTGAACGGAAATAGAAAGAGTTTGGATCCACTTTGGCCTGCGCCGCATCGTAATCGGCCCAGGCTTCGGCGAATTTTCCTTGTTTCAAACCAAGCAAGCCGCGGCTGTCCAGATAATCCGCTCTGCTGTTCGAGAGTTTTATCGCCGTATCGCAATCGGCGCGCGCCAGGTCGAACTCGGCGCCCCACAGGGCCCGTGCCCAGCACCGCATGTTGATAGCCTCCAGGCCTTGAGGGTCAAGGCGGATTGCCTCGCCATAATCGGCAATGGCCTCGGGGAAATGTTTGCGGCCCATACGAGCGCGGGCGCGCATAAAAAATGCGTCCGCGCTCAGGGAATTGCTCTGGATTTTTACGTCGATGCCGGCGATCGCGCGGTCGAAGTCGGCATTGGCGCGATCGATGTCGCTCCGGTAGCTGTGGGCAAACCCACGGCTCAGGAAGGCCGACGTCACGTTATCTGGGGTATGCCCCGGTTGTTCGAGGATCCGCGTACATTCCTGAATTGCCAGGTCGAAGTCGTCGTCCTGCAGGCATAGTGCCAACGGATCCGCACCCCCACCCAGGGTGCTCAAAAAAGCCCAAAGCAGGAAAAAAATAGTACTCGCGCCCAATGCCATCTCCCGTGATTCCGGAGGTTGTGAGCTAGGCGGCTTTTCTTGTCAAATCCGTGGCCCGCAAGCGGCATTACCGGCAATTGACCTTGCGCGTGACGCTGGAATCCTCTTGAGAAGCGGCATGACGGATGTCCAGCAAGAAACCGCCATCCGCGACGAGTGGGGGGCAATCGACGGCAGCTTTATCGAGCAGGTGACGGCGGCTCTGGGGGACGCCGACGCCAAGGCCATTCGCGGCCTTACCCGCGATCTCCATGCGGCCGACCTCGCCGATCTTATCGAAAGCCTCGACCAGGCCGATCGCGTCCGCCTCATCACAGCGCTTGGCCGGGGCTTCGATGTGGAGGCGCTGGCCGAGCTCGACGAAACCGTGCGCGACGAGCTGATGGAGGCGCTGCCCAATGAGGTGATCGCCTCCGCCATCAAGAAGCTCGACACGGATGACGCGCTCTATCTGATCGAAGACCTCGAAGAATCCGAGCAGCAGGACATTCTCGCCAAGGTGCCGGAACAGGACCGGGCGGCACTGTCGCGGGGGCTTCACTATCCCGAAGAAACCGCCGGCCGCCTGATGCAAACGGAATTCGTGGCGGTGCCCGAATTCTGGAGTATCGGCAAGACCATCGACTTTATGCGCACCGAAAAGGCCCTGCCTGAGAGTTTCGTCGAAATCTATGTCATTGATCCAGGCTTCCATCTCAAGGGCTTCGTGCCGCTGAGTCGGCTGTTGCGAAGCCCCCGCGACAGGAAGATCGCCGCCGTCATGGACGAGGAGCAGACGGTCTTCAAAGTCACCGACGGGCAGGACGAGGTGGCTTACAAATTCAAGCAGTACAACCTCGTATCGGCGGCGGTTACCGACGAGGCGGGCCGGCTTGTCGGCATGCTGATGGTCGACGACATCGTCGACGTGATCCACGAGGAGGCGGAGGAAGACATCCTGCACCTGGGCGGCGTCGGCGATGAGTCTATTTCCGATACGGTGGCAGCGGCCACGCGCTCGCGCTTCACCTGGCTTTCCATCAACCTTCTGACGGCGGTGCTGGCGTCCTGGGTGATCTCGTGGTTTGACGCCACCTTGCAGCAAATGGTGGCGCTGGCCATTCTGATGCCGGTGGTCGCCTCGCAAGGCGGCAATGCCGCGACCCAGACCATGACGGTGGTGGTTCGCGCCCTGGCGACCCGCACGCTGGGTCCGCAGAATCTCCTGCGCGTCACCTTGCGCGAAAGTGCGGTGGGATTGATCAACGGATTGCTCTTTGCGCTGATCATGGGCCTCTTTGCCTGGTGGTGGTTTGGCTCCGGGCCATTGGGAATCATCATCGGTGCTGCGATGGTGATCAACCTCATGGCGGCAGCACTTGGCGGCATGCTGATCCCGGTCGTGCTCGACCGCTTCGACATCGATCCGGCGATTTCCTCGGGCGCCTTCGTCACCACCGTGACGGACGTGGTCGGCTTCTTTGCGTTCCTCGGGCTGGCGTCGATCTGGTTGGTTTAGATTTGGGGCGTTATTCGCTGCTCATGGTGGCATGAAGCCTTGCTAAGGCGCGGTACGCTTCAGGCTGCGCCTGCCGGAGCTGAAGTGCCGCGATCTGACTGCGGAGCAGGGTCCGTTCGCTCGCTGGAAAGAGGTTGCTTA
>JACMJT010000138.1 GCA_014380505.1 Hyphomicrobiales bacterium
GTGGTCATCAAATCGCTGGATTCCAACTTCCGCCCGGTGGAAGGCATCTCCGCCGCCACCATTCTGGGCGATGGCCGCGTGGCCTTGATCCTGGACGTGGGCGCCATCCGGGTCATGGGCGAACGCCTGCTGGGGCATAAATCGGAGGCCGCGGCTTAGTGTAGGCGACGCGCAATGATCAGCGCCCGCCTTTCGTCCAAACTAGCCTCGCTGGAAAAGCTGCTGGCGACCATTTCATTCGCCCTCAGCCCGTCCGCCCGTTATTTTGCGGCGGTGCTGCTGGTCGCCCTCGCCTTGGCAATCCGCCTATTGATCGCACCAATCGGCCCGGCCGTCCCCTTCATCACCTTCTTCCCTGCCGCAGCCATGAGCGCCATCCTCGGCGGCCTTGGGCCGGGGCTGCTGAGCGCCGGCCTCGGCGCTGTCATCGCCTCGTTCCTATTCATCTCGTTCGGCGATTCATCGGGAATTCTCTCGGTGGCGATCTTCCTGATCGACGGCGTCATCGTCTGTACCGCCATCGAAGCCATGCGCCGGTATTACCGCCGCAGCGCCGAAGCCGCCCAAAATCTGGAAATCACCATCCAGAGGCTAACGACCATCAATGCCGAACTTGAACGGTTCGCCTATGTGGCCTCGCACGATCTCCAGGAACCGCTGCGCTCCATCACCAGTTTTTCCCAACTGATCGCCCGCGACTACACCGACCGGCTCGACGCCAGAGGCCAGGAATTCCTGGGCTTCGTCATCGATGGCGGCAAACGGATGCATGGCCTGATCAATGACTTGCTGAGCTATTCCCGCATCTCGTCCCATGCCAGCCTGCGCCAATGGGTCAAAGCCGCCGATGCCGTCCAAACCGCGCTGGACGATCTGACTGACGCCATCCATGAAAGCGGCGCGGAAATCGTAGTGGGCTCCCTGCCCTTGGTGTGGGCGAACGACGTCCAACTGGCCGAGTTATTCCGGCATCTGGTGGGCAACGCCATCAAGTTCCGTGCACCCGGTCGGCCATTGGTGATTTCCGTCACCAGCAAGCGTGACGGTGACGATTGGGTCTTCAACGTCAACGACAACGGCATCGGTTTCGCCCCCATGAAATCGGACGTCTTCGAGATTTTCCGGCAATTGCACCCCCGCGGCACCTATGCCGGACAAGGAGTGGGGCTCGCGCTGTGCAAGCGGATCGTCCAGGACCATGAGGGCCGCATCTGGGCGAATTCAGTGCCGGAGCAAGGCAGCGCCTTCAGCATTTCCCTCCCCGCCAGGGAAAACCGTATGAGAGCCTGCGGAGCGGGGGGACATTAATCTTTGAACGCATGTGGGTTTCGTAATACTTTGGGCGAGTACCTGAGCGCCGATCAAACGGGGGGGCCATGGAGACGGCGAACAGAAGCGTTGAGGGGGACACACGCCAGTTCATCTCGTTCACCATCGGTGACGAGGAGTACGGCGTGGTCATCATGTCCATCCGCGAGATCATGGGCTGGACGGCCACCAC
>JACMJT010000139.1 GCA_014380505.1 Hyphomicrobiales bacterium
GAAGGAATGGAGGCGGGAGGTGAGCTGTATGGGCAATACGATCGTGTTATTCGATGCCTAGCAGCCCGTCGGACTGAAGTCTTTGGTTGAGATTGGTAAGTTGTGGCTTGGTCGGAATCTGGTGGAGGGCCAAGACTGAAAGAGGCGGGGGCTTTGGACCGCGATTTCGGGCTATTTGAGGCGTTGGTTGTCGCTGTGCCTGGCGAGAGAGCTATCAGGCCGGCCGCAGTGCGAACATGCGCTTGATGTTCCATGCCATGGTCACCAGGCTCCATTCGCCGCGAACCTTTTGCAGGCCGCGCAAGGAGAACTGCCGGAAGCCCATGACGGATTTGATGATGCCGAACACCGGCTCCGGTGTCTGCTTGCGCAACGCGTAGAGGCTTTTGCCTTCGGGTGTCTTCAGGCGGTGGGCCATGGCCTCGACAGATGTCGGACTTTCCGGCGGCAGCGGTGGCTTGGCAAGTCGCTCGCTGAGCGGCGGGTAGTGGGTCTGCCGGCCCGTGGGGATCAGCGGCGCGATGCCGGCCGTCGTGCAGGCATCGACATTGGTGGCGCTGAAGTAGCCGCTGTCGGCCAGCAGCGTATTGGGCCGTCCCAGCTGTTCAGGCAAGGCCATGACCTGATCGAGCATCGGCGCAAGCTGCTGTTTGTCGTTGGCGGCCTGTACCACTGCGGCCGCAACCACCAAAAGGCTGCCTGCGGCAACCACGGCCTGCGCATTGTAGCATTGCTCAAACCCGCCACCCGCCACCGGCATGATGCGCGAATCCTCGTCGGTCAGATTGATCTGGTCGCTGGGCAAAGGGCCCGAGGCAGGCGGAGACGGCGGCTTGCCGCCCGGCTTCTTGCCCGTGCGCTTCTGCTTGGCCTGCCGCGCCGCAAGCTTGGCCTCGTACTCAGCTTGCTCGCGGGCCTCACGCTCTTTGGCACGCGCCTCGATCTTGGCCCGAGCCTCGGCGATCTTGCCGATCCGATCTTGCCGCCGCGCCAACTCATCGGGGATCGAAAATCCGTCGGGCAGATCGGCCTGATCGGCCGCTTCCGCCTTGGCCATCAACTCAGCCACTTCGGCCCGCAACTGCGCTTCGATCTTGCCCGCATGCTCATGCGAAAGTGCACTGTGACGGCTGGCATTGGCGTGGATCTTGGTCCCGTCGAGCCCAACCGTGCCCAGCTTCAGAACCCCCAACTCGCGCGCCAAAAGCAGCACCTGCACGAACAGACCCTCGATCTCCTTGAGAAACCGCCGCCGAAACACCGCTATCGTATCGTGATCGGGATGCTGGTTCGCCGCCACAAACCGGAACGCCACCGAGTCATAGCTCGCCCGCTCCAGCTTGCGGCTCGAAAAAACACCCGTCGCATAGCCATAAACCAGAAGCGCCAACAACAGCTGCGGATGATACGACGCCGAACCAGACCCCCGATAGCTGCCGCTCATCCCCCGCAGATCCAGCCCCTCCACAACCTCCACCACAAACCGCGCAAGGTGTTGCTCCGGAAGCCAATCATCAACCGAGGGCGGCAGAAGAAAGCCGGTCTCACGATCAACCATCCGAAAATTGCTCATCGCAAAAGCCCGACCTACCCGACGCGGAATCAATCAAATGATTCTACCCCATATCCAGAGGAGGCGCTAAGTCCGACAGGCTGCTAGCGCCGCCAATTCGAATGACAATTGTTGCATCCGGTTTCAACAGCGTCTCGATTCCTCTCCATACCTCTTCAAGGAATGTCCAATAAAGATCAGCGCTGGTGTGACGGTCGTCCCGATGCAGGCGAGGTGACGGCTTAGGCGGGCCGCCGAGGAACCATAGCCTCAACCACTGGTCCTCGGCATAGTCGGTCGTGTCTAAGTATGGCGGAGAGGTAACA
>JACMJT010000015.1 GCA_014380505.1 Hyphomicrobiales bacterium
AGTTCGGCGATCACGCCGCCCATATAATAATGGTCGTCATCATAGATGACGAGGTTTTTGCCCTTGGGCCTTTTGCCATCAAGGATATCATCCGGCGTCAAGACATCGGCGGCCGCATCAATCGGGAGCGGCCTCGTATGGTGGCGGGCCACGCCATCGCGCCGCCAGCTTGAGCCGGTGGCCACGACAATATGGTCCGCACCGAATTCCGCCAAGGTTTCGGCGGTCATTTCACTTTCGAGATAGAGCTCCACATTGGGGAGCTTGGCTATTTGCAGCAGGCGCCAGTCACGCACCCGGCCCCAGGCGGCAAGGCCGGGAAGGCGGCACTCGCGCGCCACGCGGCCACCTGCCTCGCTTCGGGCATCGCCAACAGTTACCTTATGGCCGCGCGTTCCGAGGGCGCGGGCGGCTTCGAGGCCTGCGGGGCCCGCGCCGACGATGAGGATGTTCTTTACGCTTCCGGCAGGGCGGATGCGTTCGGGGTGCCAGCCGCGCCGCCATTCCTCGCCCATGGTGGGGTTCTGGGTGCAGCGGATGGGTGACATGGTGAAATCACCGGTCACACAGATATTGCAGCCAATGCATTCGCGGATGTCGTCGAGGCGGCCTTCCTCAATCTTCCTGGGGAGGAAAGGATCGGCAATGGAGGGGCGGGCGGCACCGATCATATCCATGATGCCTTGCTTGATCACCCGCACCATGGTGTCGGGCGAGGTGTAACGGCCCACGCCGACGACCGGTTTGGTGGTGAGCTTTTTCACGCCCTTGATGTAGGGTTCCTGAAAGCCTTCTTCGGAGAAGCGCGAGGTTTGCGAATCCTTTTCCCAGCTTGAGAGCGACAGGTCCCAAAGGTCCGGCAATTCTGCCATCAGGCCAATGGCATCTTCCACCTCGGCGGGCTCAAGGCCATTGGGCCCCAGAAACTCGTTCATGGCAATGCGGACGGGAACGGCGCAGCGGTCGCCAACCGCTTCCTTGGTGTCCTCGATCACTTCGCGAAGCAGGCGGGCGCGGTTTTCAAGGGAGCCGCCATATTCATCGCTTCGCATGTTGGTGGCGCGCGAGAGGAACTGCTGGAAAATGCCGAGGCCATGCCCGGCATAGACATAGACGAGATCGTAACCAGCAGTGCGGGAGCGCAGCGCCGCGGCGCGGTGGGCGCGGCGCAGGTTCTTGATATCCTCCTTGTCCATGGTGCGGGCTTGGATCGGGCTATTGAAGGAACTGGAGGTGGGCATGGCGGTCGGCGCCATGGGAATTTCGCGCGACCAGAGGTTTGATGAGGTGTATCCGGAGTGGCAGAGCTCAATGCCCGCCAGCGAGCCATGCTCATGGATTTTCTCGGCGATGCGGGCGTGCATGGGAATGTCGTGGTCGCTCCAGATGCGCAGCTCCACATAGGGCGTCACATCGGCGGTTTGATGAATCTCGGTCATTTCGGTGCAGACGACGGCCCAGCCGCCTTCCGCCTTCATGCCGCGCATGGCGGCAAGGGCGGAAGGATCGCGCCAGCCCATGCCGTTGCAATGGGGAACCTGATAGAAGCGGTTGCGCGCCGTGACGGGGCCAATTTTCACGGGTTCAAACAGGATATCGTAGCGGGCGTCTCGGGCCATTGGGTTCCCTTTCAACAGGCCTTTGATTTCTAACAGCCTTTGGGCATAAGAACCAATACAGGCGGCGGATTCCCCCGGTTTTGCGACAGAAA
>JACMJT010000140.1 GCA_014380505.1 Hyphomicrobiales bacterium
CAGATGGGAGTGGCCGCCTCCACCTGCGACTGCAGCATCTCGCGATGCACCGTGCCGCCCGACAGTTCCTTGGCGCGGGCCAGAAAGGCCACATGCGCTTGCTGTTCGAGCACCTGCGTGTCCTCGCTGACCACGAAGAATTCTTCCTCGATGCCGAACGGAAAATTCATTCCATCGCGCCTCTCAATGGCTCTGCCCTACGTCGTGGAGCTAATCCGGAATCAACGTCTACCCACGCCCCGTGTGCCCGGCGTGACGATCATATTGCCCGCTGAAATCCGTCTTTCAGGCAGTGCTCGCGCTACACAACTCCCCAAGCGCAAGAATCGCCTCCAACTTAAGCACTGTCGCCGCAATCGGGCAGAATCAAGCCGCGCCCAACCAATGCAACGCTATCGCGCGAGGTGGTTGCGCTACTGTTGCGGTGCAATAAGGCCCGTTCGGCGCCCGTGAGCCGCTCACTTTTTCGGCGGGGCCTTGCCCGGACGAGGCGGCAGCGAGGTGAGATAGGCCGCCATGGCGGCCCGGTCCTCCACTGACAGCTTCGCCGTGTTGGCAATCACGTCCGACATGCGGTCGCCGACGGACGCGCCATCGGGTGCGAGTCCCTGTTCGAGAAAGAACGCCATGTCCTTGGCCGACCAGGACGGGATGCCGTTCGCGTGAGGCGTGATGTTCGGCACCCACCCCTTGCCCTCCGGATCCATGCCTCCGGCAAACCGGCGGTCGGCGACAATGCCGCCGAAGATGTCGCGCGGGCTGTGACATTCGGCACAGTGGCCCGGGCCCTCCACGAGATAGGCGCCACGGTTGAGGGCGGCGCCCATGGCGGGATCGGGCATGAACGCCTTACCGTCGAGATAGAGCAGCTTCCAGAGGCCCAGCCCCCGCCGCATATTGAACGGGAAAGGCAATGCATGCGGCTCGGAAGCCATGGCTTCGGCTGGCAAGGATTTCAAGAACGCGAGCAGGTCGCGCACGTCGTCCACTGACATGCGTTGGTAGGATGTGTAAGGGAAAGCCGGATAGAGATGCTCGCCATTGCGTCCGACCCCGCGCAGCATGGCGTTGGCGAACTCCGCCTCGGACCATGCCCCGATGCCGAACCGCGGATCGGGCGAGATGTTGGGCACTTTGAAGGTGCCGAAGGGTGTCGCAAGCGCCAGCCCGCCGCCCAGCCGGCGAGGATCGTCCTGTTTGGGAATTGCGTGGCACGAAGCGCAGCCGCCAATATGAAACAGGGTCTCGCCGTTGGCCAGATTGGCGGTACGGGTTTCGAGACGGTGCGGCCACACAGACGGTGCTGTCAGCACGTAGAGTGCCAAACCCGTCGTCGCCGCAAGCAAGCCCAGAACGACGAGAGCGCGAGCCAGCATGGTGTCTCCGGCCTGGCAGCTTTGTTCGCATCTTGCATATGACCGCCGAACACGCGGCTGCGCAATGCCGCGCGAGGGCGCCTGGCCGCAACGTGTTGACGCGGGTTACTTCAACTTCTTGAAGCTGTCGGCCAGCCTGGGCGAGAAGCCATCCGCATCCTTGTGGCACCCACCACAACTGCGCACGACTTTTGGGTACTCGGCCTTGAAGGTTGTCTCATCCTTGATCGCGTCTGCCGCCGCCTTGGCCGTAGAAATGAACGTGTCGATGGCGGTGTCGAACTCGGCCCGCGCACTCCAGATCTTCGGGGAAGCGTCGGTATCGCCGGTTTTTGAGTTGTCAGGGAACAGGTCTTTCAACTTGGCGGCTTCGCCCTGGTATGTCTTCAACCCGGCTTGAACCTTGGCGAGATCGAATGGCTCTTCTCCCTTCGTCATTTTGAAGGGTGGGGTGCC
>JACMJT010000141.1 GCA_014380505.1 Hyphomicrobiales bacterium
CAACTGGTGCAGAAGATACGTGCAACGGTGCGGATCGCCGGCGGGGCCAAGCCCATCACTCACATAGTCGAGAACCGTTGCGAAGCCAGTGAGGTCAGGTTCCTGCGGCAGATAGCGCACCGTCGTTCCCGGTTGCAGCCAGCGCTCGCCCCTGTCGGCCTCAATGAGGCCCGCTGCGATCTTGAGGAGGGTCGATTTGCCCGATCCGTTTCGCCCCACAAGTGCGATCCGTTCGTCATCCGCCAGCGTAAGGCCTGCGCCTTCGAGACAGGGCTTGCCGCCGAACGTCAGATGAATATCGCGGAGATTGAGGATAGGGCGGGCCATGGGAGGGTTGCGATTAGCCCATCGCCATCAGCTTCTCCAGTCCCCCAGATAGTCCCGCAACTCCGGCAAATCCTTGGTGCGGAATAGTTCTTCCGTAGGCCCCATGGCCAAAATCCGCCCCGCCTCGACGAATGCCGTGTGACTAGCGGCATAACGGGCATCCTCCGGCTGGTGCGAGACCATGAGGATGGTGAGGTGTTTGTCCGCTTGAAACTCGCGCAGAAGATCGAGCATCTGGCGCCGGAGTGCGGGGCCAAGTGCGGCGAAGGGCTCGTCGAGCAAAAGCACAGGTCTATCGCGCACCAGGGCGCGGGCGATGGCCACGCGCTGCCGTTCGCCGCCGGAAACGTCTTGGGGTTTGCGATGCTGCAATTCATGGAGCCCCACGCGCCGCAGGGCATCATCGGTTTCAGCGCTTTGGGATGGCGTGAGTTTCAGGCTGGGCGAAAGGCCGATCGCCACATTCTGCCGGAGGTCGAGATGGCCGAAGACATTGTTGTCCTGGAAGATCATGCTGACGGGGCGCTGGTCCGGCGGAACACCGGCCATGTCGCGCCCGTCGATCCGGATCGAGCCGGACAAGGGAACCTCGAAGCCCGCGATCAGGGAGAGCAGCGTCGATTTTCCTGCTCCGCTCGGCCCGATGATAGCGGTGAGCGATCCCTTCGGCGCCTCAAGGGTGAAGCGCATCGCCATGTCCTCATACTGGAACGCGACATCTTCCAGGCTAATCATTCCGGCCGCTCCAGCGTTCGGCGAGCATCACCAGCGCCAGGGTGAAGACTGTCAGAATAAGCGCGGTGCCCGCCGCCGTCTCCATGCGGTAGCTGCCCATCTGGCGGTAGATCAGCGCGGGCAAAGTGGTAAAGCCCTGCGAGCCGAAAAACGTGATCGCGGTGAGATCGCCCAGCGATACGATGGCCGCCATGAGGAATGAGAATCCCAGCGGCCGCCTGAGCGACGGCAGATCGATCCTGAGGAAACGGGCAGCGCCCGATATGCCAAGGCTGGCGCACAGCCGGTCGTTTTGCCGGGCGGATGCGGCGATGGCGGCGGCCAATGCATTGTAGACAAAGGGCAACGCCATCAATGTGCTCATGACGATGACCAGCACGGGCGCTGGCACCGCAAATGTGGAGAAGCGGGTGAGCAGGAGAAACCAGCCCGTCGCCAGAACGGCGGGCGGCATGACAAGGCCTGCGACAACCGCAATCGATGATAGTTTGCTCCAGCCCTGCCGCCGTGCCGCCGCTTGCGCCAAGGGCCAGGTGAGCATCACGCTGAGACTGGCCGAACAAACGCCGATTGCAAGGCTCGTGGCCGTTGCGGCGGCAACATCTCCTCCCAATCCCACGTGTGCCATGCCCGAAAAGACAACGGCGGCGATCGGCGGAATGAGAACGGCAAGGCCCA
>JACMJT010000142.1 GCA_014380505.1 Hyphomicrobiales bacterium
CGACGTTATTGAACTCGACCGCGACGCTCATTTCTTGTCACTCGATTTCATGGCAAGGGCGCGGTCGAGCAGGATGGCAAGGATGACGATGGCAAGGCCCGCTTCAATGCCGAGCGGAATATTGCGGTTCGCCAACGCCTTATTAACGGGATTGCCCAGACTGGGAGCGCCGATGAGAGTGGCGAATACCACCATCGACAGCGACAGCATAATGCACTGGGTAAGGCCCGCCATGATCGACGGTAGAGCCGCCGGCAACTCCACCTTCCACAGGAGCTGCCGCTTGGTGGCGCCGAAACTTTCGCCCGCCTCCAGCATTGGTTTCGGGATCGAGGTAAGGCCCAGATAAGTCATGCGCACCGGTGCGGGCATGGCAAAGATAATGGTGACGATGAGCGCCGGTGCGGCGCCGAGGCCGAAAAGAATGAGAATGGGTATAAGATAAACGAAGGTTGGCATTGTCTGCATCAGGTCGAGCACCGGCTGCATTACCCGCCAAACCCGGGGCTTGTGCGCCGCCCAGATCCCCAGGGGTACGCCGATCGACATCGACAGCGCTGTCGCCGCCACGACCAGAACCAGAGTCTGAACGGTTGCCTTCCACAGGTCCTGGTTGATAATGAACAGCAGGCCGAGCAGGGTCAGCAGCGCCAGCCCTTTTGACCGGCGCAGCCAATAGACGCCGGCGGCGAGGATGATGGCGAGGATGACCGGCGGTATCTGCAACAGCAGAAAGGTGGTGCCTTCGACGCTCCATTCCAGCACGGCGGAAATGCCGTCGAAAAGCCACTGGAAATAAGTGACGATGAAATCGATGAAGGCTTTGCCCCATTTGCCAACGAGGATCTTGCCGTTCTCATCGATGAAATACCGGATTGTATCCATCAGCCCCTCCCCAGGGGAATAACTCTACCCCGGCGGATCGGCCGCGGAAATACGCGGCCGTCCGGTGTTGTGGGGCAATCTAGTTGGCAAGGGCCGCGGTGACGGCCGCTGTGGCGTCGCCGCCGTCGAAGGTGGTCACGCCTTCGAGCCATGGCTTCACCGTATCCGGATGGGCTTTCAGCCAGGCCTGCGCGGTGGCCTTCGGATCGGCGCTGTCCTTCAGCACCGGGCCCATCATGGCGCCTTCCATGGCAAGATCAAATTTGAGGTTGGCCAGGAGCTTGCCCACATTGGGACATTCCGCCGTATAACCGGCGCGCACGTTGGTCAGAACCGTGGCGGCGCCAAAACCGGAATCGCCCATGCCGTCGAGATAGGCGAGTTTCATTTCGCCCATGACCGGATGGGGCGCCCAGCCGAGGAAGACGATCCATTCGTTGTTTTTCATGGCCTTCTCGGCTTCCGTCAGCATGCCCGCTTCCGAGCTTTCGACCAGTTCGAACCCTTCAAGCTTGTTCTTGGCGTCGGCGATCATCGTGCCGATGATGCGGTTGCCGTCATTGCCGGCCTCGATGCCATAAATCTTGCCGTTGAACTTGTCCTTGTGGGCAGCGAGATCGGACAGGCTCTTGACACCGGCATCGGCTACATATTGCGGCACCACCAGGCCGTAGCCAGCACCTTCAAGGTTGGTGGAGAGCTGCTCGACCGACTTGTCATCAAGATAAGCCTGGATGTCGGCGGTCATGCTCGGCATCCAGTTGCCGAGGAACACATCGATGTCCTTGTTTTTAAGCGACGCGTAGGTGACGGGAACCGAGAGGGACTTGACTTCCGGCGTGTAGCCCAAGGCCTCCAGCACCACCTGGGTGGCGCCTGTAGTCACTTGTATGTCGGTCCAGCTTACGTCGGCAAAGCGCACCGTCTTGCAAGACTCGGGATCGCCGGCAAGTGCCGGCGCTGCCATTGCGGCGAAGCTCACACCGACGGCAATAGCGCCAGCGAATTTCTTAAACATCGAACTCATTTCACTCCTCCCTGATTTGACCGGGAGAATGCCTGCGCGAGGACCCCCACGGTGGTTGGACCGAACTACAGCCCTACCCTTGACCGTAGTCAAGATTTTTGTTGGACGGCTGTCCAATAAAAACTAAGCTCCGCTAAAGGAGGCGAGAATGCCCAAGCTCGGCATGGGACCCATCAGGCGAAAGCAACTGGTGCAAGCGGCGATCGCCGCAATCCACGAACATGGTTTCACCAATGCCACGGTGGCCCGCATCGCCCGCGGCGCAGGTCTGTCGCCCGGCATCGTGCATCATTATTTTGCCGACAAGGATGAGCTTCTCTTCGAAACCATGCGGAGCCTGTTGGGCGAGTTGCGCCGCGATGCCGTCGCTCGCCAGCGCCAAGCCCTGACGCCGCGCCAGCGCGTCAATGCCATCATCGACGCCTCCTTCGGCGATGATCAATTCAACGAGCAGGTCTTCAGCGCCTGGCTGGCGCTCTATGGCAACGCCCGCCAGTCGAAACACTTGCAGCGCATTCTTCGCATCTATCACCGCCGTCTGCGTGCCAATCTGATGTACGATCTGGTCCAGCTCATGGACAGGCCCCGTGCCGCACATCTGGCGGAAGGCATCGGAGCCATGATCGATGGATTGTGGCTGCGCTATGCGCTGACCGGCCGGCCCGGCGATCCGGCGCATCCGCGCTTCGTCACCCGCTCGTACTTCGAATCCGCCAGCCCTTAAGGCAATTGACGGCGGGTTTACGCCCCTCTATAAGCCCGCCAATCCATCAACACAGTTTCTGACAAGCAGGACCAAGCCAATGGCCAATACCAAATCGGCGAAGAAGGCCACGCGCGCCGCTGCCCGCCGCACCGAAATCAACAGGAATCGCATGAGCCGCATGCGGTCTTCCGTGCGCAAGGTCGAAGAGGCCCTGGCGTCCGGCGACCAGGCCGCGGCGCAAGCAGCACTCAAGGCTGCCCAGCCCGAACTGATGCGGGGCGCCCAAAAGGGTGTGCTCCACAAGAATGCCGCCTCGCGCAAGGTTTCCCGCCTGACGAGCCGGGTCAAGGCCCTGAAAGCCTAAGACATTTCAAAAGTCTTCTGTGCACACGCGCCGGATTTCGCCTCCGGCGCGTTTTGTTTGTCAGCGGACGGACGGTCTTGGCAAAAACAAACGAGGATTTTCAATAACTTGCCAAACAGGCTGCAAAAATGCGCCGGGATGCCCAGAGGTTGCATGCCTTGAATTTTGCGTTCGCCGCAACCGTGTGTGGTAAAGCTGCCACACTCGTTCCATCGTTAGCCGATGGAATCGGGTTTGACATCATAGGTTTAGAATTATGCCGGGAAAACCGGCAAGAACATGCGGCCAGACCGGCTCGCTCCGTGTACTGATGGATATGGGATTCAGGTTGCAGCTTCAGGCCGTGCCTTTGTAGATTTGCTCCTGCGCTGGCGGGTGGACGTCCGCCGCGCGGTAAGTAGGGGCTGAGATTTCCGCCGGGGGCGGCGCGTCACCGGTACTTCTGCACCAGGTTTAATATCGAGGTAACTGGGCGGGTTTCGCCCGGCGGGTTGGTTGTGCGCAAGTGTGTGTGAGAAGGGTAAGAACAACTCATGCAGCGAAAGCGTAAACATAGAAGGAATAAGGGGCGGTAATGACATCATTCCATTGGGCGAGTCCGCGCACGGGATAGACTCCCATGTGCCGGGCGGTGACGGGTAAGGCGGGCTTCGCAAGTACGGAGCCTTCAGGGAAATCGATGTGCGCGCCGTTCAGGCGCGGGAAATGACACACATGATCAGTGCACTGACGGCCGATCTCAGGCAAAAGTGGGACCGCGTGGCACAACGTCTCCGTGCCGAACTTGGCGAAGATCTTTATTCGAGCTGGTTTGCCCGTATGGAACTTGAGGAATGCCAGCAAGGCCGCCTCGCGGTCTCGGTTCCAACACGCTTCCTCAAATCATGGATTGAAAACCACTACCTGTCGCGGCTGCAAAAAACCGGGGAGTCGGAACTGGGCCACCTCGACGCCGTGCAGGTGCGCGTGCGCACCCGGGGGGGACCGCCGCAACGCCCTCTCGAACGGCAGCCGGAAGACCGGCCCGAAACGACCGACACAAGCCGGAACATACAAATCGCGGCGCCGGCAATCAATGCTTCGCAGCCCATGACCCTCGATCGCACTGGCGCCATCGACCCCCACCAGACATTCGAGAGCTTCATTGTCGGTGGTTCGAACCAACTCGCCCACGCCGCGGTGAGCCGTGTCGCCGATGCGGCGGCGGGCGCGGCCGTCAGTTTCAATCCGCTGTTTCTTCACGCCCAGTCGGGGCTCGGTAAAACCCATCTCCTCAACGCCGTCTGCCACCGGGTGCGCGAGCGCCGGCCCGGGCGCAAGGTGATGTTTCTCACCGCCGAACGCTTCATGTATTCCTTCGTTCTGGCGCTGCGCCAACGCGATACGATTTCCTTCAAGGACCAGTTCCAGTCGGTTGACGTTTTGCTGATCGACGATTTCCAGTTCCTGCAGGGCAAGACCATGCAGCAGGAATTCTGCCACGCCTTCAATTCCCTGGTCGATGCCAGGCGCCAGGTGATCGTCGCAGCCGACGTGCCGCCAGCGCAACTCGATATGATCGACCAGCGCATGCGTTCGCGCCTCATGGGGGGTCTCGTCGTCGATATCGAGCTTCCCGATCTTGACCTCCGCCGCCGGATTGTCCAGGGGCGCTACGATGCGATGCAGCTTCGCGATCCCGCCGTCACGATCCCCGGCGACGTGCTCGAATTCATCGCCAACCGGATTACCGGCTCAGGCCGGGAACTGGAAGGCGCCCTCAACCGTGTCTCGGCCTACCAGCAATTCAACCACGCGCCAATTACGCTGGACCTCGCTGCCATGGTGCTCCGCGACATGCAGGCCAGCCCCGATGGCGCGCGCATCAAGATCGACGACATCCTCAAGATCGTCGGGCGCCACTACAATGTGGCGCGCACCGACCTCCTGTCGCCGCGCCGCGCCCGCATCGTTGTCATGCCGCGCCAGATCGGCATGTATCTCGCCAAGAAACTGACGGCGCGCTCGCTTCCCGAGATCGGCCGGAGGTTTGGCGGACGCGACCATTCGACCGTTCTGCATGCCGTGCGCAAGATCGAGGAGCAGATCAAGACCGACGACAAACTCGCACGCGAGGTGGCCCTGCTGATAAGGCTCGTCGAACAGGTGTAGCCATATTCAGGGGCTTGAAAGCCGGGCGTAACCGCGCCAATGTCACCGGCCCGGCGCCATTGGCCGGGATGAGGTACAGGGGAACATCCGGTTATGCGTGTGACGATCGAACGGTCAGCCTTCCTGAAGGCTCTCAACCATGTGCAGAGCGTGGTCGAGCGGCGCAATACCATCCCGATCCTGTCAAACGTGCTGGTGCAGGCGGCGGGGGGGCAGCTCAAGCTCACCGCCACCGATCTCGATATCGAAATCGTTGAGAGCGTGGCGGCCGAAGTGGCCCGCGACGGCGCCACGACGGTTCCCGCCCACATGCTCTACGATATCGTGCGCAAGTTGCCTGATGGAGCCCAGCTTGAGCTCGAACAGGGACCCGACCAGGGCCGCATCTCGATCTCCTCCGGCCGCTCACGTTTCGCGTTGCAGGCCTTGCCGCCCGAGGATTTCCCCGATCTAGCGGCCGGCGAACTTTCGAACCGCTTCGCCATTCCGGCTGGCGAACTCAAGGGCCTGATCGAAAAGACCCGCTTCGCCATCTCCACAGAGGAGACACGCTATTATCTGAACGGCATCTATCTGCACGAGGTTGCTAGTGGCTCGCTGTTGCGCGCCGTCGCCACCGATGGCCATCGCCTGGCACAGGCCCAGATCGCGCGGCCCGATGGCGCCAAGGGCATGCCCGGCATCATCGTGCCGCGCAAGACGGTGCTGGAATTGGTAAAGCTCATCGAGGGGCTGGACGGCGAGGTGGAAGTGGCGCTTTCCTCGTCGAAAATCCGTTTCGCCGCGGGCAACCTCGTTCTCACCTCCAAGCTCATCGATGGCACCTTCCCCGACTATGAGCGGGTGATTCCGCGCCATAACGACAAGGTGCTCGACGTCGACACCAGAATATTCTCCGAGGCGGTTGACCGCGTATCCACCATCTCCATGGAGAAAGGCCGCGCGGTAAAACTCAATATTTCCGCGGACAAGCTGGTGTTGACGGTGAACAACCCCGACTCCGGCTCGGCGGAAGAAGAAATCGCCGCCTCCTACGGGGCTGACCCCATCGATATCGGCTTCAACGC
>JACMJT010000143.1 GCA_014380505.1 Hyphomicrobiales bacterium
TCGCCGCCTGGGCCATGACTTTCCTTGACACCGTGGATGGCAAGCTTGCCCGCACCACGCTGACCTCCAGCAAATGGGGCGACTATTTCGATCACGGCATTGATCTCATCCACCCGCCCTTCTGGTATGTGGCCTGGGGCTATGGCCTGCTGGCCACGGGAACCCAATGGAGCAACGAAGTGTTCTGGAGCGTGATGGCGGCCATTCTTGGTGGCTACATACTGCAGCGCGCAATTGAAGGCATTGCCATCAAATGGCTGGGCCTTGAGATTCACATCTGGCGCTCCATCGATACCTACTTCCGACAGATCACGGCGCGGCGAAACCCCAACCTCATTTTACTGACTCTCTTCACCGCCATTGCCAAACCCGATTGGGGTCTGCTGGCAGTTGCGGCCTGGACGGTGATTTGCCTCGGCCTTCATGTGCTTCAGTTGCTGCAGGCATTCGCGGCCAAACGCAGCATGGGGCCCCTCACCTCATGGATGACCAAGCCGTGAAGCGCGCAGGCCTGTTGATCAATCCTAGTTCCGGAAAATCCAGCGGCAAGGGCCTGAGCCTGGTTGACATGCTGAAGAACAACGCCGCGGTTTCAATCCGCGTGCTCGAGAGGTTTGAACAGCTCACCGGCTTTCTCGATGAGTTCGCCAGCGATGGCGTGACCGATCTGTTCATCAGCTCAGGCGATGGCACCATTCACGCCGTTCAAACTGACCTGGTGGAACGCAAGCCCTTCAAGGTCATTCCCCGCCTCAGTCTTTTGCCCCATGGCACCACCAACATGACCGCCGCCGATCTTGGCTTTCCCCACCGGGGGCTGCAGGCCCAGGCCGATTACATCATGCGGCTGGAAGCAAAACAGCTGCGTGAGCGCCCCACCCTGCGGGTGGTCAATCCCCGCGATGGCAGGCCGCGGCACGGCATGTTTTTGGGAACAGGAGCCGCATCGGAAGCCACGCTGTTTTGCCAGCGGGTTTTCAACGCCAAGGGGGTTAAGGGCAACTGGGCGACATTCGCGACGCTGGCCAGCGCCGCTGGCCGCACCATGTTCACCAAACCCAATCCCCATGATGTGACCCGCTTTGACCGCCCTTTTCCAATTCAGGTTACTAGCGATGGCCGGGAATTCAGCAGCGGAACCCAGCTTCTGATGTTCTCCACTACCCTGGAGAAACTCATTCTCGGGGCAAGGCCTTTTTGGGGCCCGAAACTTGGGCCCATCCGCACTTCGGTTTTCCCCTACCCCGTGCCCAGCATTTCCCGCTGGCTCCTGCCCATCATGTATGCCGGCGAAAACCGGAAAATGCCGGAAGGTGCCATAAGTTTTTCCAGCGCCCGGCTGGAAATCTCCTGCCCCATCAGCTTTGTGATTGATGGCGAATTCTTTGACGCGCCGGAAAATGAGCCCTTGAAGGTGGAAACCGGCACGGTTTTCACCTATCTCTGCGGCTGATGACCACGCCAGAAAATGTAAAGGAGTTCTGCAAGGCTTCGCTTGCCCGCGAGGTGTCGCCGGAGATTCACGCGATGGCAGTTGTCCTGCGCCTGAGGCACCCGGGAGCGGTGGCCATTCTGGCCTATGGGTCATGTCTCAGGGGTGTGGCGGCGGCAGACACGCTGATGGACTTTTACGTCCTTACGGAGAACTTTTCCGGCGTCAGCCCGAACATCATCAGCCGCGTTGCCTGCTGTATAGTTCCACCGAACGTCTACTATGCCGAGACGGACTTGGGCGGTCAGCGCCTGCGCGCAAAATATGCGCTTCTCCCTATGCGGCTCTTTGCCAAATGGATAACGCGGGAAACCAGCAACCCTTATTTCTGGGCCCGCTTCGCGCAACCCTCAGCCCTCGTCTTTGCGCGTGATGACAAGACTCGAGATGATGTGGCCGCCAGTATCTCCGAAGCATTGCGAACCGCTTTTGCCAATGCCAAGGCCCAGTCAAATGAAACTGATGCGTTGGCTGTTTGGACTGCAGGCTTCAATGCGACTTACCAATCCGAATTCCGCTCCGAGAAAGCGGGTCGCGCCGCCAGTATCGTTTCCACAGCGCCCGATTACTACAGGGAGGCTGCAAAGCTTCTGGCTTCGGAAACACCTATTCATGCCAATCAAACCCTGCGCCGGCTGACGGGCAAAGGCTGGTCCATCCTGCGCCTGATCAAGGCCGCCTTCACCTTTCAAGGCGGCGCCGATTACATCGCCTGGAAAATCGAGCGGCACTCGGGAGAAAAAATCATTCTCACCGACTGGCAGAGAAGGCACCCCATCATTGCCGGTCTGATGCTCCTTCCCGTACTGCTCCGCAAAGGCGCAATTCGCTAGAGCGTAATCATCTTTAGTTTTCCTCGCCCCTTGGGGGAGAGGAAGGGGCCCGTCCGGCGTAGCGCAGCGAAGACGGATGGGAAGGTGAGGGGTGCAGGTCTTGCAATTGCATCACCGGTTCCCCCTCATCCTCCCAAGCTTCGCTTAGGCCCCGCCTTCTCCCCGCTGGGGAGAAGGACAACAAAGGAGTTTCGATTCAACCAAGGTTGATCACGCTCTAGGCCGCGGCCCGGCTCGCCACGACTTTTCCAAACAGCGCGATGATCTTGTCGATGTCATCAAAACTGTGCGCCGCGGATACGGAGCAGCGCAAAAGGCAAAGCTTGCTCGGCGTGCCCGGCGGAAGCGCGATGTTTACATAGACACCTGCTTCAAGAAGGGCATTCCACATCGCGATAGTCGAAACCTCATCGGCACATTTCACCGCAATCACCGGGCTCACCATGTCACAGCCCATATCAAGGCCTAACCCCTTGAAGCCGGCGAAGAGCCGGGCCGAATTGGCCCGCAGGCGGTCCCGGCGTTCCGGCTCGGCGGCCAGCTTCTTGATGGCGGTAAGCGATGTCGCAATGGAAGCTGGCGACGACGAGGCCGTGAACATGTAGGGCCGCATGGCATAGCGCAGCGTCTCAAACAGCGGGTGGTTGCCCGCCCCAAAGCCGCCGATGGCGCCGACACTCTTTGAGAAGGTGCCGACGATGAAATCAATATCGTCTTCAACGCCGGCCTCATCGGCAAGGCCGCGGCCATGGGGCCCGAGCACGCCGAAGGAATGGGCCTCGTCGGCAAGAAGCTGGAAGCCGTGCTTCTTCTTCACTTCAACGAAATCCGCCAGCGGCGCCCGGTCGCCCAGCATCGAATAGATGCCCTCGACAACCA
>JACMJT010000144.1 GCA_014380505.1 Hyphomicrobiales bacterium
CTTGCCGTCGCGATCCTTGTCATGCTTAGGATTGACGTCGCCGCTGCCCGGATTGTGCCAGCCTTCGGCATTGCTGGCGACGATGCCGATATGGCTGGAGCCCAGCCCCGCACTCTCGAGATCGCGGACGGTGGTTTCCGCCATGATATAGTCGTCATAGACGCGTGTGATGGTCTTGGTCATGGTATTTCCTTTTCAAGTTGGTTTTATGGTCGTGCCGGCAGGCCCTTCGCGCGTGCCACGCACGCACTGCGGGTTGCCGGTCGCTCCCTAGTTCACATTGCCCTGGTAATCGACGCTCACCGGCTTGGAAGTTCCGTCCTTCATCGCGGTGCCGCGCCACACGCCATCCTCGTCTTTCTTGAGGCCGGCCACGCGTGTAAAGCCCTTGGCCTCGATCTGGGATTTGGCCTGGGACTCGGTGAAGCTGTTGGCGCCGGGCACCGGAGTGGAGGAATTGTTCTCAAGTGTGCCCTTGACGGCGGGGTTCACCGGAGCGGCCGGGGCGGCCGCACGGATATCTTGAGCGAAGACAGGCGCGGCAAACAAAGCGATTGCTGCGACCGCGAGTACCATATTGCGCATTGGTGTTCTCCTGAGTGAATTAACTAAGCGCTTAACTCCATGGTTCTTCGGATGTTCCGCCGCTTTGCCATCTTGAGGACATTTATTGTTCTGCATCGGGCCCCCGATGCACGCGCATGACTCCTTGTCATTCCCGCGAAAGCGGGAATCCATCTTTGTGTTGCGCTATGGGATGCCCGCTTGCGCGGGCATGACAAAAGGAGCGGAACTTTGGCAGACGGAAAACCCCGTACACAGATCGGACGCAGCCGCCGATTCGAATGGCCTGATCAGAGAATGGAGGAACTATCGGCGGAACTCCGTGCGATATAGCGCGTTTGATGTGCAGTTCCATGGCCGATCGGCCTTTTCTCATCTAACGGAGCGCCCCATGAACGGTGTCATCTATATCGTCGGTTTGATCGTCGTCGTCATGGCGATCTTGTCCTTTATCGGACTTCGTTGAGATGAGTGCGCTCGCAGAGCCGGCACGCTCCCATTTTCAATGGTCCGCCATATTCGGCGGCGCGGCCATCGCAGCCGGGGTTTCCTTTACCCTCAACGCCTTCGGCGCGGGCATCGGCCTTTCGGTGATGTCGGCTGAGCCCACCTGGCGCGAATCCTCGGCGGTCGGCTGGCTGATTGCCGGCGTTTTCCTGCTGTTCGTGGCCGCCATTTCCTTTGCCGTCGGCGGCTATGTCGCCGGACGCATGCGCGATCCCCTCAATATCGACGCCGCCGAAAGCGAATTCCGCGACGGCATGCATGGCTTGGCGATGTGGGGTGTCGCGGTTGTCCTGGGCGGGTTATTGGCGCTGGGTGCTGCCGCCGCGGCGGCGTCCGCGTCGGCGCCTTTGACCGGCAATGCCGCGCAATCCAGTGCCGGTGAAACCCTGCTTGCGACCGAGCTGGACGAGATGTTCCGCACCGGCAAGGTGATCGACGACCTGCCCTATCGGCGCGCCGAAGCCTCCCGGATCCTTCTCACCGCGTCCGGTAAGAACGGCGTCTCCAATCCCGACCGGCGCTATCTCACCACCATGACAGGCATTGTGATTGGCGCGCCCGAGGTCGAGGCCAAGGCGCGGGTCGACGACGCCATTACACGCTCCACCCAGGCGCTGCACCGCGCCCGCGTCGCCGCAGTGCTGCAAGCCTTCTTTGTGTCCGCGGCGCTGCTGGCCGGAGCGGTTATCGCCTGGTACGGCGCGACCGAAGGCGGCAAGGACCGCGAGAAAGGCACCTTCCAATTCTGGGACTTTCACCGCCGGCGGACTTGATACGGGTGGATTGATGCCCCAAGAGCGTGAAGGAAACACTGTGAGCCGGGCTTGCTGGTTTGGTTCTCACTGCAATTCTTATGGACATCTTCGCGCTTCATTTTGCCGACATCTCCCCGGTCCACACTTGTTGAGGCCACACCTATTGACCTGGCCCTGTGAGCAGTATCAAGGATCCTAAGAGCGAAGCCGAAATCCCCGCTCCGATGCCAAAGTCCCAGCAGGGAGGTGGCAAGAAAAACGTTTGGTGAGCCGGGTGGAAATGCCTTCTCGCGCCGCGCGAGCGGTGGAGGTAACCTGCACCATTCGCCGGTCCGCATCGCTAATTTGCTGGACGCCAGCCGGTAAGGCGCGTTTGTTCCTTCTCGGGAATGCCGTAAATATCCTCTGCGAGCTGCTCAAGCCCTTCGCGATCCACGATTCTAATTTTGGAGCGGCTCATGACGACAACCCCCTTACGCTCTAAATCCTGCAGGGCGACCGTAACGCCTGCGCGCCGGACGCCCAGCATGATCGAAAGAAATTCGTGCGTGATGTCCAGGCTGTCGCCGCCCACCCGGTCGTTCGCCATCAGCAGCCAGCGGGCCAATCGCCCCGCCAAGGTACCGGTGCTGTACGCCAGAGCCGTGTAGGACGCCTGAACCAGGAAAGACGCGACGAACTTGTGCAAGGTCCCGCGCAGGGTGTCGCTGCTGCGCATTTGCGCCCGCAGGGCATCCGCCGATATCCGCAAGCCCCGCCCCGGAATCTGCATATAGACCGAATTTGGTGAACGGCTATCGCCCATGACAACGGCGTGACCGGTAAATCCGTCTACGCCGATGATCCCCGCCTCCGCCCGCTTGTGGCGGCCCGCGGCGGCCACGACCGAAACAAGTCCGCCTTCGGGAAAGTAAATGTACTGGATGGGCTTGTTGGGTTCCTCCAGCACCATACGGGATGGAAGCTCGACATGTTGCAGATGAGGATTGAGCAGCGCGGTATCCGCGGAGGTCAAAATCGACAAAATATGGTTGCGGGATCGTGGCTCAGCCATGGCTATCCGAGATGGAGAAAAGCCACGTCCCGGCTTGTCCGATCGACGCAGCGGACCTCTCCCTCCTCACTTGCAACCCGCTTATCCTACATCGAAAACCAAGTAAGCTGGTGTACAAAAAGTTGCATGGAAAATGCTTCCATTTGAATGCTCTAGGGGAGTTTGCGAAAAATTCTCAGTCGCGTCTGCGCGCCATAAAACCGGCACCGATATGGTTGCCGGGCTTGCGTGAGACGAAAACGGGGACGGCGCATTCGTCCCCTTTCACTACGCACAGAACACAATTGATTTTTCGCATTGTACTGCGGCGTACTGAGATAGAGCGTTATCGCATCTGCATTGGCGTAGAGTCGAATGGCCGCCGATTTTTGTGAATGAGCATCGGCGATTGAGAGACTTCCGGGACAATCACGTGAACATTGTCCGCGCTCCCGCTCTAAAGCTGGAGGCTCACATGAACACATATCGGATCTATGAATTCAATTCGCAGAACCACATTCAGAAGAGACACGACCTTGCCGCGCCCGATGACGTTACCGCGCTGGAACAGGCAAAGGCGCTCGCATCAAAAACCACTCTTGAAATCTGGGAAAACGCGCGGCTGATCGCGCGCGTCGGCCACGACGGCGAGGCGGCGCCATGAACCCGCAGCGTCAGGCCTTCCAAACTGCCGGCGCCCCTGCAGGCGAAAACCCGGCTGGCGACAGAAAACGGCTCCTGGCATTGAGCATCGCGGCCGTCGTGCTTGTCGATCTCGGCTTGGCCGTGCTGCTGCTGGAGGACAAGAATCTCGTATCAAGGGCTGCGGCCTACATTCAGAAAGACAGTGCGCCTGGCCCTGTCATAGCTCCATCGGATCAGGGGAAAGGGCGCTGATGCGCGCCAGCATAGAGGGGCCCGCTTTGTCGGCGCCCGGCTTGGCGCTCCCCTCCGCCGATGCCTACCTCTCCGCCCGCGGCATGATCAAAAACTTTGGCGACGACGCCGAAAACCACGCAAGGCAGAGCGCGCAAGCCTATGCCCGCCGAGGCGACAGCGAAGCCAGCGCAATTTGGCTGGCAATCGCAACCGCCATCGACACGCTGCGGCGTAACCCGGCGGCATCCGCGGAACGGCGCAAGGGCGCATAGTCACGGCGATGGAAGCCGACAAGATATTCGAGACCCTGTGATCCAAGGCTGGGGGCGCTGGCATCGCTCCATTCTCAAGACAATGAAAAACCCGCCACCGCTGAGAGCGGGACGGGTTTTCCTAACAGAAGGCGAGCCGTTGGGCTGTGGGGAGCGTCTGGCCCGCCTTGCTGATGACGTCAGAACCTCAGCCGATTACTTCTGATTCTGGTCGTTCTGATTTTTCTTGTCGTTCTGATCATTGTCCTGGTCGTTCTGCGAACCCTTCTGGCCGCCCTGCTGGCCGCCCTGCTTCTGCTGCTGATCGGACTGCTTGCCGGTCTTTTGCTGATCCTGCTGACCGGGAGTCTGCTGGCCCTGATTGCGATTCTGGTCGTTGGTCATGGGTATTCCTTTCGGGGGTGGAAGTGACTCAACCCCCGCGCGCCGCCATCGTTCCGCCTTTTTGACGGAACTCGCGGGAAAAACTTGGTGCGACAAGGTACTGTTCCACAAGGCAACGTGAACTGCCGCACCGCACCGCGCGTATTACGTTTGCCCGCGCGTTTAGCCCCCATGCCCCTCGCGACCCGCGCGAGCGCCCTGCCGGTGTGCCTGCCGGCAGGGCAAGCGCGAGCCGCCCTTAAATTCGAGTCTTCTTGACCGCACCATCTTCCCGGCGGGGCCAGGCGCCATGGCGCCTGGCCCCGCCGGGAAGATGGTGC
>JACMJT010000145.1 GCA_014380505.1 Hyphomicrobiales bacterium
CCAGGCTCAAGGGGTTTCGGCGGCACTGCCGCCCTTGCTCGTCGAGGCCGAGCGCGTCGCCGCTACGGTTTTTCTCGGCGTCCACGGGCGAAAGCGCTCAGGCCCCGGCGAAAGCTTCTGGCAATACCGTCCCTACAGTTATGGCGACCCCGTCACCCGCGTCGATTGGCGGAAATCGGCCCGCTCGGACCGCGTCTTCATCCGCGAGAACGAATGGGAGGCCGCCAACACCCTGTGGCTCTGGCCGTCGCCCTCGCCCACCATGACCTTCAAATCCCATCTCGCCGCCGTCACAAAGCGCGACCGCGCCGATCTCATGGCGCTGGCGCTCGCCAGTCTGGCGCTCCGCGCCCAGGAACGCGTCGGATTGATCGGGAGCCCCGCCGCACCCGGCCACTCCCGCGCCATTCTCCTGCCCATGGCCGAGCATCTTCTTCGCCATGACGGGCCGCCGCTTCCGCAGGCCACGCAACTCAAGCGTTTTGCCAGCGCCGTGCTGCTGGGCGATTTCTTCGAAACCGTTGCAGACATCGCCGCCGCTCTGACACCGCTCGCCGAAGCCGGTGTCGCGGGCCACCTGGTTCACATCGTCGATCCAGCCGAAGAGACTCTGCCCTATGCGGGCCGCATTGAATTTCGCGAGATCGCCGGCCCCTTGAAATTCCTCTCCGCCAAAACCGAAATCCTGCGCGCGCCCTATGCCGAAAAGCTTAAAGTTCACCGCGGGGCCCTGCGCGATCTCACGGCGAGGCTGGGCTGGAGCTTCACCATCCATCGCACCGATGAATCACCCGCACACCTTCTCATGGCGCTGCACGGCCTGATCGGCGGCGCAAGGTCCCGCGCCCTCACTGGCGGGGCCACCGCGTGAGCGGTTTCCTCCAGGCGCTCACCTTCACCACGCCGCTGGCGCTGGGAGCCCTTCTGCTGTTGCCGGTCATCTGGTGGCTGCTTCGCTTCACGCCGCCCCGGCCCCAGACGGTACGCTTTCCGCCGCTCCGCCTGCTGCTTGAACTTGTCAACCGCGAGGAACAGCCCGATCGCACTCCCTGGTGGCTCATGGCTCTGCGGCTCGCCATCGCCGCCCTCGTCATCATCGGCGTGGCACACCCCTTTTATGCGCCGGGCCAAGTGGCCACCCTCCGCAACGATCCCTTGCTGCTCATCGTCGATGATAGCTGGGCCGCCGCTGGAGGCTGGGACAAGCGCCAGGCCATCATCACGGAATTGATCGAAGCCGCCCGCCAGGCCAATGCGACCGTGACGCTCGCCACATCGGTGCCGGCACTTCGCAACCACAGCCTTGAACCTGCAACCGCTGAAACCGCCTTGGCTCTAGCTGCGGCATTGCAGCCCAAGGCGCTCGATCCGGATCGAACGGACCTGCTGGCCCGCCTTGATGCCGCTTTCAAAAACGCTTCAGCACTCCGCGTCGTCTGGCTCTCGGACGGTCTCGACGATGGTAAGGCGCAAGACTTCGCAACGGGTCTCACCAAACTGGCGGCGGGCAATGCCACGGTGGAGGCCATCGTTCCCGAAACGGCGGAATTGGCATTGGCTCTGACCACGCCCGCGGTCGACGGCGGCCGCATCAAGGTGACGGCCCTTCGCGCGCCCGATTCAACGAGTCATGAGACAAGAGCCATCGCCCGCGCCGGCAATGGCCGCAACCTCGGCGAAGTAAATCTCACGTTCCGCCCTGGGCAAGGCAAGGCCGAAGGCGCAATCGAGCTTCCCATCGAACTCAGGAACGACATCCAGCGGATCGAGATCGAAGGCGAACGCAATGCCGCCGCCACCTATCTCATGGACGACCGCTGGCGGCGGAAATCCATAGGCCTCATGTCGGGCGAATCCCGCGAGACCGCCCAGCCGCTTTTGTCACCGCTTTATTACGTCTCACGAGCCCTTGAGCCCTATGGCGAAATGGGAACACCGGCCGATGCTTTTGCGCTTAAGCAATCGCTCGATGGCGGCCTATCGATGCTGATCCTCGCCGACATCGGCGTACTGCCCGAGGACACCCAGACGATGGTGCGGGCGTGGGTCGAGCGCGGCGGCGTGCTGCTGCGCTTTGCGGGTCCACGCCTTGCGGGTGCCGTTGCCGAGGGCACCGATCCACTCTTGCCGGTCACCCTGCGCGAAGGCGGCCGCGCCCTCGGCAGCGCCTTGAGCTGGGAAACGCCGCAAGCCATGCAGGCTTTCCCGGCGAAAAGTCCCTTTGCAGGGCTTGCCACCGATGCAACCGTCCGCGTTTCGCGCCAGGTGCTGGCCGAGCCCGACACTGAACTTTCCGAAAGGGTCTGGGCGGGGCTGGACGACGGCACGCCGCTGGTCACCGCCAGGCGCGAGGGCAAGGGCCTTGTCGTTCTGTTCCATGTGACGGCCAATGCCGATTGGTCGAACCTGCCGATCTCAGGCCTTTTCGTCGAGATGCTCCGCCGCGTTCTCGATCTTGCTCCCAAGGCCAGCGGAGGTGCGATTGCGGGTGCTGTGGAGAACACCGGAGAAG
>JACMJT010000146.1 GCA_014380505.1 Hyphomicrobiales bacterium
ACGGGCGGCAGATCGCCGCCATCACGCTTACCTAGGAGCATCCATGGCACTTCATTTTGAACCTTCCGAATACCAGCAGCGGATCACCGCAGCGATTGCCGCCATGCAGAAAGCCAATCTTGTCGGCCTGCTGATGTTCCAGCAGGAGAGCATGTATTACCTCACGGGGTATGACACCTTCGGCTTCTGCTTCTTCCAGTGCCTCTATCTGGGGGCCGATGGCAAGCTGGCGCTGCTCACCCGCTCGGCGGATTTGCGGCAGGCGCAACACACCTCCAATATTGAGGACATCCGCATCTGGACCGATCAGGCTGGTGCGCAACCCGCCACGCAACTCCGCGATATGCTGGAAAGCCTGGGGGCACGCGGCAAGCGGCTTGGCATTGAAACCAATTCCTATGGACTCACCCATTTCAATGGCAAAGCGGTGGATGCGGCGCTGGATGGTTTTTGCACCCTGGTTGAATCGACCAATCTTGTGGATCGTCTTCGCCTGGTCAAATCACCTGCCGAACTCAAATATGTGCGCAAGGCCGGAAAGCTTGGCGATGAGGCTTTGAAGGCTGGGATCAAAAAAACCAAGGCAGGGGCCGATGAGGGCGATATCCTCGCGGCACAACACTCCGCCATTTTCTCTGGCGGTGGTGATTACCCCGGCAATGAATTCATCATCGGGTCAGACCGTGACGCGCTGCTCTGCCGCTACAAGTCGGGTCGCCGCAAGCTCTCAAAGCGCGACCAGCTCACGCTGGAATTTGCTGGGGTTTATCGCCATTACCACGCGGCTTTCATGCGCACGCTTATCATCGGCAAGCCAAGCAAGGATCACTTGAAAATGGACGAGGCCTGCCGCGCCGCTCTCACCGAAGTTGAAAACGCATTGCGACCGGGAAAAACCGCTGGCGATGTGTTTGATGCCCACGCCAAGGTGATGGATGCCCACGGAATGCGCGAGCACCGGCTCAATGCCTGCGGCTATTCGCTGGGAGCGAAGTTCACGCCGAGTTGGATGGATTTTCCCATGTTCTACCGCGGCAATGACGTCGAGCTTGCGCCCGGCATGGTATTTTTCACCCATATGGTCCTGATGAATTCCGATGCGGGCGCTGCCTATTGCCTGGGCCGCACCTATATCATCGGAGCAAAGAAGCCCGAACCCGTTTCGAAACATCCTCTCACCATGATTGTGCGATGACACGACTGCTGCCCATACTCCTTCTGTTTTTGCTCGCCGCCTGCGGGGGCGGCAACCAGCCCTTCGGCAAGCTTGAACCGGCAGAGCGGACGCCGGCCATTATCTCTCCCCCATGGGAGGCACTGATTGCGGCGGGGCCCGGAGCGTCCAAGGAGATTGATCTTGAAACCCTGAACGGCCCGGGCACGCAGAAAGCTGTTGCCGCGACACCGGAGGAACTGGCTGCTGACGCAAAGAGCGGGCGGCTGGTCATCAGGGCCGTGGCCGTCATTCCAGTGAAGGGGGCCAAGGGCAAGGGCAATGATGAATTGACCCGCGCCATGCGCCAGACCCTGACGACGGCGGGCTGGACAGTGCTTCATACGCCCGCCAAGAATGCGCTCACCATTTCAGGCCGGGTCGAAATGGCGGAAGTTTCAGGCAACATGCAGATGGTGGCGCTCAAATGGGCGGTGCAGGCGCCCGATGGCGGCAAGCTTGGCGACGTGAACCAAGCCAATAATGTGCCCGCCGGCTCGCTCGATGCGGGCTGGGGCGACATCGCCGTTTTCGCGGTGGAAGCCGCCGCCGCCGGGATATTCGAGCTGATCAACAAGTTCAGGTGATGGTTAAATTCCCCTCCCGGTGCGAAGTTTGCAGGAGGATTGCCCTCTCCCGTCCGAAGGATGGGAGAAGGTGGCCGACCTGGCTACGCCGAAGCGAAGCTTCAGCTTCGCCAAGGCGAGAGGCCGGATGAGGGCCCTTTGTTTCAACAAATGCAATTATCTACACCTTCATCCAACAGCCCTCACCCGCCCTGTCGGGCACCCTCTCCCATGCTACCGCACGGGAGAGGGCGATTGCTGCAGTGGTCCCCACAGGGGGAGGGAGATAATCGAAGTGTCCACAGGTCGCATTTGCGCTTGTGTCACACCCTTGTTATAGAGCGCCCACACGCAGCGCGGCGACGAGGGACAAGCATGATGAAAATAGTGGCGGGTAACAGCAACCGGCCCTTGGCGGAAGCCATCTGCTCCTATCTCCACCTGCCGCAGGTTAAGGCCGTGGTTAAGCGCTTCAACGACATGGAAGTGTTCGTTGAAATCCAGGA
>JACMJT010000147.1 GCA_014380505.1 Hyphomicrobiales bacterium
ATGGTCGCGAGTGAGATTGGTGAAGGCGCCAGCCGATATGCGCAATCCGTCAAGCCGGTACTGGCTGAGCCCGTGGCTCGAGGCTTCGATGGCAAGATGCTGCACTTGATCGGCGGCAAGGCCTGCCGCAATCTCATGGAGCTTCACCGGATCGGGTGTTGTGTGTGCGAGTTCAATGGTGCCTGAAGGACTAACCACGCCAATGGTGCCGAGGCTTGCCGCGCGAAATCCCATGGAGGCCCAGATTTCGCGGACGAAAGCCGCGACCGAGGTCTTGCCATTGGTGCCCGTCACCGCCACCACGAGATCCGGCTGGCCGCCAAAGAAACGCGCCGCCATCAGCGAGAACAGACGGCGCGGATTGTCGGTGGCGATAACAGGCACGCTCGCCGTAACCCCTTCCGGCGCGACAACTGCCACCGCACCCGCAGAAACAGCTTTTGAAATAAAGGACGCGCCATTGGCAATCGTGCCCGGAAGTGCTGCAAACACATAACCGGGTTTAACCTCGCGGCTGTCCGCCGTGAGCCCGGCAATGGCCATCGCCGCCATTCCCTGGGGGGCGGCGGCATCGGAGCCGATCAGTCTGGCGAGCGTTGCCGTCACCCTTAACCTGCTTCCTTCCGTGATTTCGACTGCTTCGCAAGCTTCTCGATATCTTCAGGCGTGAAGGTAGGTTCGACGCCAAGCATCGGCGCTATGCGCTCGACGATACGGCCGCCCGCCGGCACGGCATTCCAGCCGGATGTGGCGAAACCGTAGGTTTCCGGCGTGGCCTTGGGTTCGTCGAGCATCACCAGCAAAAGATATTTCGGGTCTTCCATCGGAAAGGCGCCGATGAAGGACGTGAGATTCTTGGTTTTGGAATAGCGGCCGTCGACGATCTTCTCCGCCGTGCCGGTCTTGCCTCCCACCCGGTAGCCGATCACATCCGCGTTGGATGCCGTTCCATCGGTAACATTCAGCCGGAACAGGTAACGCAGTTTCTCGCTGGTTTCGGGTTTCACGATTCGCCTGGCGAGCACATCGGCCTCGTCGCGTCCGCGCTTGATGAATGTGGGCGTGATCATCCGGCCACCATTAAGGAGCCCCCCAACCACCGCTGCTCCTTGCAGGGGCTGTACGGCAAATCCATGGCCGAAAGCCGCCGTCGCCTGGGCCAGCATGCTCCAGCGCCTGGGCAGCAGCGGCTTGGCGCTTTCCGGCAATTCGGTCACCAGCCGGTCAAACAGCCCGGCGCGGCGGAGAAACTCAAGATGGCGCTCAAGGCCCACGGCCAGCGCCATGCGCGCCGTGCCGATATTGGAAGAATGGGTGAAGACTTCCGGCACCGTGAGGACGCGCCGTTCGGGATGGAAATCGCTGATCCGGGCCTTGCCGATGACCAGCGGAAACCTTGCATCCCAGCGGCCATTGAGATCGGTCACGCCGAAGTCGAAGGCCATGGCGAAGGTCACCGCCTTGATGACCGAGCCCAGCTCATAGACGCCGCTCATCATTTTGTTGGTCTGCTCGGAGCTGAAATTCTTGTCTTCCTGGTTCGGATTGAAGTCGGGAAGCGACGTGAGCGCGATGACTTCGCCCGTGTGGATATCGAGTACGATGCCGCCGCCGGCGATGGCTTTGAACTTCACCATGGCCTTGGCGATCTCGTCGGTGAGCGCACCCTGCACGCGAATGTCGATCGACATTTGCGCTGGTGCCGGCGCATCGCTGCCGGGGCCGGCGAGCGAGGCCGTATAGAGCACTCCCTGGTCGTCGAGATATTTCTCGATACCGGCAATCCCCCTTGTATCGAGATCGACGTACCCGACCGTATGCGCCGCGAGCCGGCCCATTGGATAGACACGGCGGCGCTCGTTGACAAAGCCGACACCAGGAATTCCCAGATTGTGGACGGCATCGCGCTCTTCTGGGCTCACTTGGCGTTTGAGCCAGGCGAAGGCCCGGCCCGGCTGGGTGAGTTTGGCCCGCAGCGTCTTGGCGTCGAGATCGGGCACCGTCGCCGTGAGAAGCTCCACTGCTTCATCAACATCGATGATCTTGCGGGGATCCGCATAGAGCGAGGCCACCGCTACGTCCGTTGCCAGCAGCACGCCATTGCGGTCGACGATATCGGGGCGCGGCAGCCGGTCTTCGTGGACAATGCCCACGTCACCGGGATCGATTAGCGGCCGGACAAGAGTCAAATTGATGAGCTGGCCCGCAATCGCCAGGAAGGCGGCGCAGAAGCAGATGCCGATCAGCCGGATGCGGTTTTGTCCGGCAAGGCGCGGCGGTTTGTTGGTGTCTCGCATGGCCTTCACTGCATCTTCTGGAGAACGTCGCCGATTGGGTCTTGATCGCTAGCCTCAAGCTTGACGATCGGTTCGGGCGGCACCTTCTGCCCAAGTTCGCCGAATTTGACGATCTGCTGGGCCTTGATGGTCTGGAGTTTCAGATGTTCCGCGGCAAGCCGCTGCAATCGGTCGGGCCGCGTGAGGCTGCTCCACTCGGCGCCCAGCAATTTGGTGGCTTCATGGGAGTTGGCTATCTGCCGTTCGAGCTTGCCGATATCGCGCTCCAGCCCGCGCGTGGCGTGTTCAAGCGAATAGAGCATGAAGCCCGAGACCAGCACGGCGACAACCAGGATCGCATTGAAAAGCTTGTGCATCAGTGTCTCACCGGGGCGAAGGCGGCAACGCTTATTTCATCGGCAATGGGCGGCATCGCGGAAGCCCGTGTCCGGACACCCGCCCGCAATTTTGCCGACCGGGCGCGAGGATTGCGCGTGGCTTCTGCTTCACTGGCTTTGAGATGGCCTTTGAACGGAAGTTCGAAACTGGGCGGCGGCGGCTCGTTTGCTTCTGGCAGATGACGCGACGCCGAAGGCA
>JACMJT010000148.1 GCA_014380505.1 Hyphomicrobiales bacterium
AGGTCCACTGGACCTTTCGCTTTTCCCGGCTCAACCACGCGCGGGTCGCGAGGGGCATGGGGGCTAAACGCGCGGGCAGAATGCATACGTTCGCGGTGGCGCGGCAGTTCATGCTGCCTTCGCGAACAGTACCTTGTCGCACCAAGTTTTTTCCGCGAGTTCCGTCAAAAAGGCGGAACGATGGCGGCGCGCCGGGGTTGTGTCGTCTCCACCCCGAAAGGAAGTCCCATGAACAACGATCAGAATCGCAATCAGGGCCAACAGAAACCCGGCCAGCAGGATCAGCAAAAGACCGGCCAGCAGTCCGGCCAGCAGCAGAAGCAGGGCGGCCAGCAGGGCCAACAGGGCCAGAAGGGTTCGCAGGACGACCAGGACAATGAGCAGAAGGACAAGAACAATCAGAGCAGCGGCCAGAAGTAACGGCTGAAGATCTGACATCATCAGTAAGGCGGGCCTGACGCTCCCCACAGCCCACATGTTCGCCTTCTGGTTGGAAAAACCCGTCCCGCTCCTGGCGGCGGCGGGTTTTTCTTTGCCTTGCGGTTTGGCTGAAGATCGTGGCGAGTTGCCGGGAACACGCCGAGAGAACGTCACGCCACCTTGGGTCCAACGGTCTCGAATACCTTATCGGCTTCCATCGCCGTGGCATCGGCGATGATGTTCGCATACACCGCCAGTGCGGCCATGCTGATCAGCTCCATGATCTGGCTTTGCGAAAGGCCATACGCGCGCAGCACATCGTAATCGTCGCTTGTCAGCCCTTGCGGATCGCGCGCGGTTTTCATCGCGAACAGGATCATGTCGCGCAAAACGGGATCGGGCATGGCCTGCCAGTTGCCGACAAACAGTTCGACATCGACACCCAGCATCCGGCAACAGGCAGTATGCGCCGCCAGGCAATAGCGGCAATTGCGTTCATGGGAGATGGCGACAAAGATGATCTCTTTCTTCCAACGCTCGATGTCGCCGCTCACCAGGACATTTTTTATCAGCTCCCAGGTTCCACGCGCCACGTGGGACGAATGGCCTTGGGTCGTGATGAAATTGGGCGGCGCCGGAAATTGCATCCGGCGATTGAACTCGTCATAGACCGCCCTGGACTCTTTGCAGGCCTGGTCGAGAGACAGAACAGAAATGTTAGCCATCGCTAGGTGCCTGTGTTCCGCTCCGCCGCTGCGCCCGCGTTGTGCCGCAGCGCGTCGATGGCCGTGGCGATCGCGAGCCAAATCGCGCTGCCTTCGCTGTCCCCCCTGTCCCCGTATCGTGCCGCGCGCCGCCTGGATTCGCTTTCGGCCCCGCCGCCAAAATTTTCCATCATGCCGTGGGCGGAGAGGTAGATATCGGCGGACGGCAGCGTCAAGCCAGCCGCCACCCTGTTATCGGCGCGCATCAGCGTGCGTCCTTATGCGCCGGTGGACTTGGAGTGTGGGCAGGCGCGCTGCCTTTCTGAAGTATGACCGCCGCAGCCCTGGATATCAGTTGCTTGTCGTCCAGCAGCAGCATGACCAGGCCGAGATCGACAAGCACGACGGCTGCAAGGCTCAATGCCAGGACGCGTTTTCTATCGCCAGAAATGTTTTCGCCGGCCGCTGGCAGGGCTTGGCTCCGCGGGTTCACGGCACGGCCTCGCCATCATGGCCGATGCGCGCGATCAACCGGGCGCCTTTCCAGAGTTCCCTGATGGATTCGGATGCGAGGGCTTTTGCCTGTTCCAGGGCGCTGAGATCATCGGGCGCGGCGAGATCATGCCGCGTCTCGATATGGTTTTGCGCGTCGAAGACATACATTCTGTAAGAGGTCATGTTCGACTCCAGCCTTGAGCGGGAGCGCGGACAACGTTCACGTGGTTGTCCCGTATGTCTCTCAATCGCCGAAGCTCATTCACAGACGCCGGCGATGATGTATCCTACTGCAATGCACTTGCCTTAATGCGCTATCTCGGTACGCCGCAGTACAAATGCGCAAAATCCCCTGAAGGGAACGAACGACGCGGGTTTGCTGCTTTGCGCCGCAGCCGCTGATGAGAGTTCTTCGCAAAAACCGCGCGATCACAAGGCTAAATCGTTCAAATCGAAGAATTTTTCCCCGTAATAATTTCCCTGCAGACGTATCGCCGATAGCTATCAATTGAACCGGTAATTGATGCCGATGCGCCCGATCTGCCCCTTGTTGTTGAAGCTGGAATTGTAGCCCGAGCCGGCGCCGCCGCTACCCGCGATCACGTTGGGGAACAGTTCACTGGTGCCAAGGTCGTAATAGAGATACTCCGTCTTGATGGACCAGTTGGCGTCCAGAAACTGCTCAAAGCCCGCGCCGACCGTATACCCGAAGTTGGTGCGACGGTAGCTGTCGGTGAATTGCGGCGTGGCGGCGGGCAAGGGGCCCGAAAAGTTCACCTGGTTCTTGAGGCGGCCATAGGCAAAGCCGCCTGTGCCGTAAATCATCGCGTTATCCCATGCGTAGCCGAGGCGGGCGCGGGTGGTCCCGAAGTAGTTCAGTTTTTGGACGAACCGGTTGTTGCGTACTCCCGGAAAAGCGGTGCCCGTCGTTACGACAGTGCGCGTATCGTGCATATCGGTATACTGCGCGTCGGTCTCAAGTCCGAAGACATAGTTGTCCATCCGCCAGTTGTGTCCGAGCTGGACGCCGCCGAGAAATCCTTCCGGATTCATCTTCACGAATGGCGGACGCGCTCCGTCCGCGACCGTGGCATTGTTGACAGGCGCTTGACCTTTAGTCCTGACAGTATTTTTGCCGAAGCCGTATCCGCCGTTCACGCCCGCATAAAGGCCGTTAAAGGGCATTGCCATGTCCTGCGCAAAGGCGGGAGCAACAGCGGAAGAAGCTACGAGCAGCGCCATAGCGGCGGCGGATAGATAACGCATCAAAAAACTCTCCTGTTCCGGGATCGGGGACTGTCACTCAATCCAGAGAGTCATGCGGAGTTCCTTTCCAGTCACTGTTATGTTCAGGACAGTGCCAAACTTGTCACGTCTCATTCGGAAGAATTTAAGGTGAGAGGAGCGCCTTTGGAGTGGCCATGGGGCTTATTCGAGACGGACTGCGATCACCTGCCATTCCAGAAAGCAACTCGCACTTGGTCCATGTTGCTGCCTGCTAAGGATGGCGATATTGGCCTCGCTATCGGGCAACCCCGATTGCGCGGCTCTCTCTATCGCGGATCGCCGGCAAATCCGCTTTCACGGTTATCAAGGTCGAGCTTCTGGCGGACCTGGTAAAAATTGAAGTGGCGCTGACCAGGAAAAAAGCGCGCAAGAAGTCCCAAACCAAGGCCGGCGCTAAGCCGCCCAAGCGCCGGAGCGCAAGGGCGGCAAACGCCAAACCGGCAAAGCGTAAATCGCGTCGCGGTTAAACGGCTAGCGGCGGCGTATTAAACCCGCCGGCGGTGAAAGTCCCAGAACTGGTAGGTGCCTTTTTCGCGGTCCTTGCCGCCTTCGGTCGCGCCGTACCAGGCGA
>JACMJT010000149.1 GCA_014380505.1 Hyphomicrobiales bacterium
GCCCATTTCTTGACCAGCGCCGTGTCGGCCCACTCTTTGGGCGCGGGGAAAAAATCGTTGAGATGCACGCTGTGCCCCATGCCAAAGCGCGTGGTCCAGGCTTCTTCCATGGTGAAACAGAGGATGGGCGCGAACCAAGTGACGATGCGCCGGAAAATCTCGTCGGTAATGGTCCGGACGCTGCGGCGGCGGACACTGGAAGCGGCGTCGCAATAGAGCGCATCCTTGCGGATGTCGAAATAGAAGGCGGACAGGTCGTTGGTGCAGAAATTGAACAGGGTGGAATTCACCAACCCAAAATCGAAATTCTCATAAGCCTTGCGCACAATCGTGTCGAGCTCGGCCAGCCGCGATAGCATATAGCGCTCCAGCTCCGGCATTTTGGAAAATTCGATGCGTTCCTTCTCGTCGAAGCCGGACAGATTTGCCAGCATGAAACGGATGGTATTGCGCAGGCGGCGATAGGCTTCGACATTGGCCTTGATAATGTCCTGGCCGATGCGCAGATCCTCGGTAAAATCCGAGGATGCCGCCCACAACCGCAGGATTTCTGCACCGTTCTTTTCCGCGATCACTTGCGGCGCCAGTGTGTTGCCCAGGCTTTTGGACATTTTGCGGCCCTGCTCGTCCAGCACGAAACCGTGGGTCAGCACCCCGCGATACGGCGCGTGGCCGCGCGTGCCCACGCTTTCCAGCAGCGAGGACTGGAACCAGCCGCGATGCTGGTCGGAGCCTTCCAGATAAAGATCGGCGCGCGCCGCCTTGGGCCAGTTGGGGTCGATCGGGGCTTCCACCACAAAGACATGGGTGGAACCGGAATCAAACCAGACATCCAGAATATCCGTGACCTGTTCATAGTCTTCCGGCTTGCGGCCCTCGCCCAGGAAGCGCGAGGGCGGCGAGGTGAACCAGGCGTCGGCGCCCTCGGCCTCGAACGCTTCTTCGATGCGCTTGAAGACCGCCGGGTCGTTGAGCACCTGGCCGCTTTTCTTCTCGACAAAGATCGCCAAGGGCACCCCCCAGGCACGCTGGCGCGACAGCACCCAGTCGGGACGGCTCTCTACCATCGAGCCGATGCGGTTCTGGCCGCGCGGCGGATACCATTGGGTTTCGCCGATTGCCGTCATGGCGAGCTGGCGCAAACTCTTGCCGCCGTTAAAGGGCTTGTCGATGGCGACAAACCATTGCGGCGTGGCGCGGAAGATCACCGGCGCCTTGGAACGCCAGCTATGCGGGTAGGAATGGCGCAGCGTGCCCTTGGCGAGCAGCTTGCCATGGTCGATCAAAGCCTTGATCACCGCGCCATTGGCGTCGCCGTCCTTGCCTTCCGGGGTGAGGATGCGCTTGCCGGCAAACTCCGGCACATGCGGCGCGTAGGAGCCATCCGGCTGCACCAGGCTGAAGGCATCGGGATTCTTGGCCGGGTACTCGCGGTCCAGCTCCAGCATCAGCTCGAAATCGTCCTCGCCATGGCCCGGCGCGTTATGGACAAAGCCGGTGCCGGTATCGGCGGTGACAAAAGCCGCCGGCAACACCGGC
>JACMJT010000150.1 GCA_014380505.1 Hyphomicrobiales bacterium
GCGGAAGCCTTGACCGCCGCAATATCGCGCGAATGGATTTCGAGATAGCCGAACTGCCGCTCGACCGCGAGAATGCCGCCCTGCACCTCCGCCGTTTTCAGCGCCACATCGGTCAAGGCCTCGATGTCGAGTCCGGGAGCCACCTCGATGATCTGTGCCGCCATGTTGGTACGGGGCAGCGAACCCCTGATCCACGTGCCGAGATAGCACATGGTCTGCGGCTGCATCTGGTCGATGAAAATGAAGGAGCGCAATGTTGACATGGATTCAGGCGGCCAGCACCGCGTTCAGTTCCTCGAGAATGATGCGGCGGAGTTCCCGGCGCAGCTCGCTGTCGCCCGAGTTGTCGACGGCCAGCGAAACGGTTGCTACCTCGCGCTTCGGCAGATTGAGCGGGTCCAGTCCCTCGAAGCGGCCGAAACTTTCCGAGGCTTCCTTGTTGTAGGCGATGCGCGCGTACTGCAGGAGATGCTGCGGTGTCAGATTGTCGCCGATGGAAGAGCCGCCGGCAAAGCCCGTGCCGATGGTCATGGAAGGTCCGAGGTTGGTTTCGAATCCAGCCGCACCCAGCGAGCATCCGGCGTTCACCGCCATTCGCAATGCCGGAACGGCCGCAGTGAAAGCCATGATATTGGTTTCATTTTTCGAATGAATGGCAGCGGAGTGACCCGTGCCGGAGTGGCGCATCATTGAGCGCGCGGCGGCAATCGCCTGATCGATGTTCTGCACGCGAGCGAATGCCAGCACGGGTGCGAGTTTTTCGCGCACCAACTTTTCTTCCGGCTGGACGAGATCGATGGGCGTTACAAGTATCCGCGCATTCCTCGCGTCGAAACCGGCTTCACGCGCAATAATGCTCGCGTCCTTGCCGATCATTGGAACGTTGAAACTTTTTTCCTTGAACAGAAGTACCCGGAGCTTCTCGGTCTCCTCCCGCGTGCAGATGTGGGCCCGCTCGCCCTTCAGGTTTTCGAGCAGCCGGTCGGCAACCGTAGAAAACGCCAGCAGCACGGATTCATTGGTACAGAGAATGGAGTTATCAAAGGCTTTCGAATCCACGATGCGTTTAGCCGCGAGCTTCAGATCCGCCGTGTCATCGACCAGCACCGGCGCATTGCCGGGACCCACTCCGAAAGCTGGATTGCCGGAGCGATAAGCGGCCTTGACGACGGAAGGGCCGCCGGTTGCCACGATCAGATTGATGCGGTCGTCTGACATGAGCTTTTCAATGAGGGGAATGTTTGGTTCGGCGATCACCTGAATGGCGCCATCAGGTGCTCCTGCCGCCATGGCGGCGTCGGCAAGCACGCGCACCGCATCGGCACAGCAAGCCTTGGCGCCGGGGTGCGGGCTGAGGATGATGGCGTTGCGCGTCATCAGCGCCAGCAGCGTCTTGAAATAAACGGTGGCAATGGGATTGGTCACCGGGATCAGCGCGAAGATCACGCCGGCGGGACGCGGCAATTCGACGATCTTTTTTGCCGCATCGATGCGCGGCCCTACGAAATCCTCGTTCTTGTAAAGAGCGAAAATGCCGCGCGAACATGCTTCGTTCTTAATGCGTTTGTGATCCACAACGCCCATGCCGGTCTCGCGTACTGCCCATTCGGCGAAATGTTGCGCCTTGGCGTGGCCCGCATTCGCCACCGCTTCGGCGACGCGTAGCACTTGGTTGCGATCCATCTTCGTGAGTTTCGACGCGGCCCAGCGGGCACGGTCGAGCATCATCTTCGCCTGTTCGTATTGGGCGTCGGGAACTTTCATGAGGGGCTCAGTCATGGTTCACGCTCCTCAATTTACTTTCGCCGCTTCGCACAGAAGTTCGCGCGCCCGCGGCATGGCGGCATCGAAACGGTCGATGATCTCCTGGCACAACTCCGCTGTCAGCAGCACGCCCGGTTTCCATTGCAGCACGCGCTTGTCGAGGGAGGAGAAGATCGCCCACACGCCATGCTCATAAAGCGCGCGTGAAACGAACACCGCCCCTTCCGGGTGATTGAATTCAAGGCCGAGGATCAAGCCCTTTTGCCGCACCCCTGTGAAAATATCGCCATGGCGCTGCATCATCTCCTTCATGCCCTCCGCCATGAAGCGGGTCACGAATTCCACGTTGGCCACAAGCTCGGGCCTGAGCAACATTTCGATCACCTTGTGGCCGACGACACAGCCAAGCTCGGCGCCGCCGGAGGTTGAAATGTGAGCCGCGCCATCCTCATTGAGCCAGCCGCCCGCCCTGTCATTCACCAGACAGGCGCTGATCGGATAAAGTCCACCCGAAAGCCCCTTCGCCGTCACCATGATGTCGGGCTGAACGCCAAAGGCCTGCCAGCCCCACATATGTCCAGTGCGCATCAGGCCGGTTTGCACTTCATCCGCGATGTACATGGCGCCATGTTTTTCGCACAGCGCCTTGCAGGCGTTGAGATAGCCCGGCTTCGGCATGGGAAAGCCATAGGTCGCGGGGATCGTCTCCATGATGAGTGCGGCGCAATCATTGCCCTTGAGCGCACGCTCCATCGCATCGATGTCGTTGAAGGGCACCTGGATGAATGTTTCGGGCTGGTCCGAAAGAAAGATCTTAGTGAAACGGTCATCGCCCGTTGCAACCGAGAGGCCCGAATGGCCGTGGTAGCCCTTGAGGATCGAAACGACCTTGCGCCGCTTGGTGGCATAGCGCGCACTCTTGATGGCGATGTCGACAGCCTCGGCACCCCCCGGTGCAAACACCGCATAGGTCATGCCGGGCGAAACCTTGATGAGCTGTTCGGAAAGGGCCGCGCGGGCAACGGAGGGAAACCAGTGATTGCCGATGTCGAAATAATCGAGTGCGCCCTTCAACGTCTCGACCAGTTCCGGATGCCGGTGGCCGAAATTGTAGGTTCCGCCATTGAGATGCAGGTCGATCAGTCTTCGGCCCGACATGTCATGGAGGAAATAGCCCTCGCGCCGATCGATCACGAGATCGATGCCGGCCTTCTGCCAGAACTTGGTCTTGTCGGGATTCCAGTAGCGAATGGCCTTGTCGAAAAGGTCCTGCTTCGATTCAAACCGGAAGAGACCATAATCGTACATAGTTGCTCCTCCGGTCATAAATAGACCGACTTGCAATACTATTGTAGGAAATCACAACAAATTTATGTTGTCAAGCGGTCATTTTGTGCCCGATATACAGATTTGCAGTTGGAGGGCGGTCAAAGCTGTCGCATGAGTGGGATCATGAGTCTGTCCGATTCCCGTCTCACCAAATCCGATCGCCAAGCGCGGATTGTCGCCGAGCTGCGCGCTTCCCCGGCGCTCCGGGTGAACGAATTAGCCGCCCTTCTTCATGTCTCCACCGAAACGGTGCGCCGCGATCTCGCGGAACTCGACGAACGCGGTCTCATCAACCGTACCTATGGCGGCGCCATGCGGCCAGTCGCCTTTGAGCCAGCGCTTGTCGAACGTGAAGCATTGATGGTGGCCGAACGCGAGGCCATCGCCGCGGCCGCGGTGAAGCTGGTCGAGCCCAACGACATCCTGATGATCGGCGGCGGCGCCACCACGCTGCATTTCGCCCGAAGGCTGGCCGCTGAACGCAACCATGTCACGGTGATCACCCATGCTTTTTCCATCGCCATGGTGCTGGCCACCAACCCGCTTCACAAAGTCCTGATGCTGCCTGGCCAATACGATGGCCGCGAAGGCCTGATCCATGGGCCCGATACCATCGACGCGCTGCAGCGCTTCCGCGCCACCACGGCTTTCCTCGGTGCCAGCGGGTTAACCGCGGAAGGGCCCAGCGATGCGGGCGTGGGGCCGGGCCTCGTCTATGGCGCCATGATGCGCCGCGCGGCCCATACGATCATCCTGGCCGACCGGTCGAAATTCAATCGTCCTTCGCTTGCCGTCTATGGCCCGTGGTCCCCTACCACCACGCTCATTTCCGACGCAGTTCCCGAGGAGGAGCTTGCATCGGCGCTGACCTTAAGCCATGCAAAATTCCTGCGGGCGTAACTTTACCGATTGGGTCTGCTCTCTTGCACTCAGAATACAACGTGAAGCTCTATTTCTCGCACGACAAGATCCATAACAGAGGTCTGGTTTAGCCCCTTCTGGAATTGCCGCACCTTATTCTCGCGTGGCGACCACAGGGGATCGATTGCTTATGTCGTGTTTCTATTTCCAGTCAGGGCCAACTTTGCAATTATTCATGGTAAATCACTTTTTTCTTTTGCGATGTTTCAAGTATCTGATCGCTCAGGCAACGGAGATTCAATCGGCAACGTTCGTTAACACTGATGGCGGGAAAGGCATTGGAGTTCCCATTCGTCTCACCTTCACAGGCGCTTACCAATCGGATGGAATGTTATTTTTCCTGCTTGGAAAGTGGCAACGCATTTTTCATGGTTGATAAATTTTATAGGCATTTTATCAAATTCTAAGCAAGTAGCTTAAGCGGCTAGCAAGCCGGTAGGCGCGAGTCTCCATCCCGTAATTACAACGGAAAGGGGACATTTGACATGAATGGGAAGATCCTTGCTTTGTTGTTGTGTGTTGCGCTGACAGTCGCTTCGGGCGCCGCACAGGCCCACGATGGTTATAACGAAAATGCGTCGGCAGAAGCGGTGGCAGAGATCCAAAACAATCGGGTCCTGCCACCCACGGCCAGCCGCGGCAAGACCCGCGGGACGGCATTGACCCAAGTCGTCGCCGCCATCGCGTCCTGGAAGCATACGCTCAAAACCATGTTTGACCCGCGCATCGCAGCGCAGAGTTGCCTGGCAACGGCGATTTACTTCGAGGCCCGCTCGGAATCATGGCTGGGGCAGCTGGCAGTGGCCACGGTTATCCTCAACCGGGCCAAGGCGTCGAACTATCCTTCGTCCATCTGCGGCGTGGTCTATCAGGGGGCGAGCCGCTTGAACGCCTGCCAGTTTTCCTTCGCCTGCGATGGCAAACCCGATCTCCCGCAGGACGGCCGCGCCTGGGAGACGGCACTTGCGGTTACAGCGCTAGCGCTTGCCGGCGATGGGCCGCTGCGGATCGTCGCCGAAGCTACCCATTACCACGCCGACTATGTTGACCCAAGCTGGTCCAGGTCGCTGAACCGCCTGACCAAGATCGGACGCCACATCTTCTATTCGCAGGGTTAGTGGCGGAAGGGGAGGGATTCGAACCCTCGATACGCTTTCACGTATGCACGCGTTCCAGGCGTGTGCCTTAAACCACTCGGCCACCCTTCCGTAAAGTGGCGCGCACTATAGCCATCAAGGTCCGGCGATCAAGCATTGTTGAGTGGCAGCAAAGCTTCCCCCACACTATATCCGGCGTAGCCCATAGAGGAGTTCGAGCCATGATCTTTGCCCGCCGGAAAGCTGAAACGATCGATGCCGCCAATGCCCTGCCCGGCCGGGCCAACCCGATCCCCACTGCCGCAGCCCACCATGTGAACGGCAATTCCCTGAAAGGCCCCTACCCCGAAGGCAGCGCCACGGCGATCTTTGCATTCGGCTGTTACTGGGGAGCGGAGCGGAAATTTTGGACTGTTCCAGGTGTCTGGGTCACCGCTGTGGGCAATGCCGGCGGTGTCACCCCCAATCCCACCTACGAGGAAGTGTGCAGCGGCGGCACGGGCCACGCCGAGTCGGTGCTCGTTGTTTATGATCCTTCAAAGGTCAGCTATGAACGCCTGCTTCAGGTCTTTTGGGAGGCCCATGACCCAACCCAGGGCATGCGCCAGGGCAACGATATTGGCACCCAGTATCGCTCGGCGATCTATTGGACGACGCCTGCCCAGCGCGATGCCGCATTGGCTTCAAAGGCCGTCTTTGAAAAAGCGCTGCTGGCCAAGGGCTTTGGCAAAGTGACGACCGAGATCGCCGCGGCTGGCGCGTTCTATTTCGCCGAAGATTATCACCAGCAGTATCTCGCCAAGAAACCCCATGGCTATTGCGGCCTCGGCGGCACGGGCGTCACCTACCAAATCGGAACGGGCATTCAGGCCTGACACGCCATCGGCGGGGCAGCGGAGTGAGTGCGCCATGAACCGCCGGACTGTGCTGCTTGCCGCCGTAGCCCTTTCGGTCCCGGTCCAAGCCGCCACGGCCGATCTGGTACTCCACGGGAGCGCCGTCCGTCTCGAAATCGACGGCAAAGTGCCGGATGGACGAGGGGCATTGATCGAATCCTGGGTGCGGAAATCCGCCGATGCCGTGGCGCGCTATTACGGAAAATTTCCGGTGCCCCGCGCCAGGATCAAAGTCTTGATCACGGAAGGTGTGGGGATTGGGGGCGGCACCACCTTTCCAGGTTCCGTTCCGGTCATCGAGATCCGTGTCGGCCGCGATGCACCCGCAGCCTCCACGCTGACGAACGACTGGGTGATGGTGCACGAGATGATTCATCTTGCCTTTCCCTACATGGACGGCAAGCACAACTGGATGGCCGAGGGCATCGCCGTCTATGTCGAATCGATTGCCCGGGTGCAGGCTGGCCACGTGCCGGAAGCCCAGATCTGGCGGGACTTCGCAAAGGCCATGCCCAAGGCCCTGCCGAAAGACAACGGCGGTTTGGACGTCACCACATCGTGGGGCATGACATATTGGGGCGGCGCGCTTTTCTGCCTTCTGGCGAATATCGCCATTCGTCAGCAGACGGACAATCCTGGCGGACTTCAGCAGGCTCTACGCGCCATAAATGCCGTGCGCGATTTCCGCCGGGACTGGAATTTCCGCGAAACCCTGGCGATTGGGGATGCCGCAACAGGCCATCAGGTGCTTGGGATGCAATATGAGGCGATGCGGGACACACCTCTCTCGATCGATCTTCCAGCCTTATGGACAAAGCTCGGCGTGGCGGCCCGAGGCGACACGGTGATCTTCGACGAGACCGCACCCCTGGCGGCGATCCGGAAAGCGATCACCAGTGGTTAGACGTCTAAATTCGCCACATTGAGCGCGTTTTCGCGGATGAAGTCGCGGCGCGGTTCGACGACGTCGCCCATGAGCTTGGTGAAAATCTGATCGGCTTCGTCCAGTTCCGCCACCTTGACACGGAGCAGCGAGCGCACGTTCGAGTCAAGCGTCGTTTCCCACAGCTGATCGGGGTTCATTTCACCGAGACCCTTGTAGCGCTGCATGGCGATGCCCTTGCGGCCCGCAGTGAAGACAGCTTCAAGCAGATTGACCGGGCCGTGAATCACCGTATCTGAGTCCTTGCGGCGAAGTTTCGCCGGTTTTGTATAGATTTCCTGTAAATGGCCGGCCTTGCGGTCGAGGCGAAGCGCATCGGAGGAGCCTATAAGCTTGCCGTCCAGGGTCCAGCTTTCGGTGACGCCGCGCACCTCGCGCGAGAACGTAAGCCCACCGTCGGCGGTCGGCACACCCAGCCAGCCCCGCTCGGTTTCCTCGGAGATCACGTCAAGACGCCTGGCGATGTATGACGCAGCGGCGTTGGCTTGGGCGGAATTGGACAGCACATCGGGATTGAGCGCGCCGGCAATGGCCGCTTGTTCGATCACCATGCGTGAATAACGCGAATGGAGCGCATCGAGCGCTGCCCGGATGGAGAGCGCCTCCTCGACAATGGCGCGAAGATCGGCTCCGGCGCGCTCGCTGCCATTGGCAAGCACGAGCTTCGAACCTTCAAGGCCCGACTCGATCAGATAGTTGTCGAGCGCCTTACCGTCCTTGAGATATTGCTCGGAGGCGCCGCGCTTCACCTTGTAGAGCGGCGGTTGGGCGATATAGAGATGACCGGCCTCGATCACCTCGGGCATCTGCCGGTAAAAGAAGGTGAGCAACAGGGTGCGGATATGGGCGCCGTCCACATCGGCGTCGGTCATGATGATGATCTTGTGATAGCGCAGCTTGGCGAGGTTGAATTCCTGACGGCCAATGCCCGTGCCGAGAGCCGTAATCAGCGTGCCGATCTCGGCTGATGACAGCATCTTGTCAAAGCGGGCGCGCTCGACGTTCAGAATCTTGCCGCGCAGCGGCAGCACCGCCTGGTTTTCGCGGTTCCTCGCCTGCTTGGCGGAGCCGCCGGCCGAGTCGCCCTCGACGATGAAGATTTCGGTTTGCGTCGGATCGCGGTTCTGGCATTCCGCCAGTTTGCCCGGAAGGCCCGCCATGTCGAGAGCGCCCTTGCGGCGCGTCAGGTCGCGGGCCTTGCGGGCGGCTTCGCGGGCCGCTGCCGCTTCCACCACCTTGCCCACAATTGAGCGGGCTTCGCTGGGATGTTCTTCAAACCAGGCGCCAAGCTGTTCGTACACCAACCCTTCGACCACGGGCCGGACTTCCGAGGATACGAGTTTATCCTTGGTCTGCGATGAGAACTTGGGGTCCGGCACCTTCACCGAAAGCACGCATGTCAACCCCTCCCGGGCGTCATCGCCGGTCAGCGCCACTTTTTCTTTCTTGGCGATGCCGCTTTCGTTGGCATAATTATTCACGGCGCGAGTGAGCGCGCCCCGGAAGCCCGCCAAGTGAGTCCCGCCGTCCCTTTGCGGAATGTTGTTGGTGAAACTCAGGACATTCTCGTGATAGCTGTCGTTCCACCACAGGGCGCATTCCGTGGTGATGCCGTCGCTCTCGCCGCGGATCATGATAGGATCAGGGATAACCGGCTGCTTGGTGCGGTCGAGGTAGCGCACGAAGGCCTGAATGCCACCCTCGTAAAACAGTTCAACATCCTTGGGCTCGACACCACGCCTGTCGGCGAGAAGAATGCGCACGCCGGAATTGAGGAAGGCCAATTCACGCAGGCGATGCTCGAGTGTGGCAAAATCAAATTCCGTCTTGGTGAAGGTCTCAGTGCTCGGCAGGAAATTGACCTCGGTGCCGCGCTTGCCCGGCGCGTCGCCCGTTATCTGCAACGGCGCATCGGGATCGCCGTGGGTGAAGTTCATCACGTGTTCCTTGCCATTCCTGAAGATCGTGAGTTTCAGCTTGGCCGACAGGGCATTGACGACGGAGACGCCGACGCCGTGAAGGCCGCCCGACACCTTGTAGGAGTTTTGGTCAAATTTTCCCCCGGCATGGAGCTGTGTCATGATGACCTCGGCGGCGGAGACGCCCTCGCTCGGGTGGATGTCGGTGGGAATGCCACGGCCGTTGTCGGTCACCGTGCAGGAGCCATCGGCGTTGAGCGTCACCGTCACCCGGTCGGCAAACCCTGCAAGCGTTTCGTCGACGGCGTTATCGACGACTTCATAGACCATGTGGTGCAAGCCCGAGCCATCGTCGGTGTCGCCGATATACATGCCCGGGCGTTTGCGCACCGCATCAAGGCCCTTGAGCACCTTGATCGAATCCGCGCCATAGGCATCAGCGCCGGTATTCATGTCATCTTCGGTCATCGGCTTCCTGTCACTTTCGAAATCCTAGCGTCCTCCACATGGAAGACCGCTGCATCACGCCCTAGCCCCACAAACAATTCTGCGTCCGTTCCGGTCAGCCACGCCTGGCACCCCAGAGCGCCCAGGGCCACAAACAAACCGCGGCGCCTTTCCCCATCGAGGTGCGCCGCCACTTCGTCGAGAAGCAGCACGGGCGCCATATTACTTACGCCTTTCACAGCACGGGCCTGCGCCAGGATCAAGCCGATCAACAGGGCCTTTTGCTCGCCGGTGGAACACTGTCCGGCGGGCATGTTCCTGGGGCCATGGGTAACCGCGAAATCACTCCTGTGGGGGCCCCGAAGCGTGCGCCCAGCCGCCCGGTCGGCCCCCCGCGAATCGACTAGCACTGTACGATATTCATCCTCCGCGCGCACGGCCGGCATGGTGCCAAGAAGAGCCTCGATTTCACCTTCAATCGTGACTTCTCCCCAGGGAAAGGGGCTGGCGTGTCGGGCCTCGTTGATATGGTGCTGCAAGCCCTCAATTGCCATGAGGCGGGCTGCCGCAATGGCGACAGCCGCTTCCGCCATGTGTGCTTCAAGGCTTCCAAGCCAGGCGGTATCGGGGCGCTGGTCTTCCAGCAGCAGATTGCGCTCGCGCATGACTTTCTCGAAAACCACAACGCGCGCGCCATGTTCGGGATCGAAAGCCGTCACCAGACGGTCGAGGAAACGGCGGCGATCGGAGGCGGGGCCGGCGAAGAGCCGGTCCATGGCTGGGGTCAGCCACAACGCGCGCAGATATTGGCCGAGGGCGCCTGAACTTTTTTGCACATGGCCATCGATCACCACCAGACGGCCCGCGCCATCGCTGTCACCCTGCCCGCTCCAGCCGGTGCCGAGGGAGACGGAGCCTGAGGGTATCGCCAGTTCCGCCGCAATGGCCCAGGCGCCTGCTCCGCCCCGCCGCGGTAGTTCTTCGAAGGTCGCCCCTCGCAAACCCCTGCCGGGCGCCAGTAACGAGATCGCCTCCAGAAGATTGGTTTTGCCCGCGCCATTGGGACCGCTGAATGCGGCCAGCGAGGAACCCGCATCGAGCCTGAGCCCCGCATAGTTGCGGAAATCTGTTAGGGTCAGGCGCGTCAGGCGGAGGGTCACGAACCTTCGATTACACCCGCATCGGCATCAGCACATAGAGGGCCTGCTCGTCGCCGGGATCGCGAATGATGGTGGGCGAGCCTGCATCCGCCAGATTGAAGACCATGGATGCCGATTTCATCTGGCTGGCGACATCGAGGAGGTAGCGCGCGTTGAAGCCGATATCGATGGGGTCAGCCCCGTAGGAGGCGGCGATTTCTTCTTCCGCCGAGCCGGAGTCGGGGTTGTTCACCGTCAACACCAGCTTGTCCGCGGAAATATTGAGCTTTACCGCGCGGCCTTTCTCCATGGAGATGGTGGATACGCGGTCAACCGCCTCGGAGAATATCCTGGTGTCGACGTCGAGCACCTTGTCGTTATGGCGCGGAATCACCCGCTCATAGTCGGGGAAGGTGCCATCGATGAGCTTGGAAGTGAGAACGAGGTTGCCCGCGGCGAAACGGATTTTCGACGAGGAAAGCGCCACTTCCACCTCGCCGTCCAGCCCCTCGATGAGCTTTACCAA
>JACMJT010000151.1 GCA_014380505.1 Hyphomicrobiales bacterium
AAATGGTTCAATCCTTCGATTGGACCAGGCAGCGTGAACTTCTACACGGGCGACCGTTTTCCGGGCTGGAAAAACAGTATGTTCATCCCGGGAATGGTTGGGCAAAAGCTTATACGCATCGAAGTGGCAGATCGGCGGCTTACTTCACAAGAGCTGCTGCTCGAAGGCTTTGGACGTCTGCGGGAAGTAAAAACAGGGCCAGACGGATATTTGTATCTCTTGGTTCAAACGCAGAAAGGCGACAAGACCGGCGGATCGATCATCAGGCTCACACCCTCCTGATCATAAGGCGGGGGCCGACCGGGTGGTCTTCGCAACCATGCCGGGTGTCCGTGGCCCGGCTTTGGGCCGTATTCCCTGTTTAGGGGGGGTGCGTCAAAGATGACAGCTTTCGTAAGGAACCGAATTCTCGCCTATGGGTTGTGCAGCCCAGTGGCGTAACGGGGGTTGTATGCAAAAGCCGGAGGATTACCGGAAACGGGCTGTTTTTCTGCGAAAACTGGCGGACCAGGCCATGACCGAGGCTCTCAAGGAGTCCTATCTGGAATTGGCCGCGAACTGGGATGCCCTGGCCGACGAAGCGGACGGCAAAGGTACGCAAGAGGGTCCTGGACAAGACGCGCCGCAGCCGGGCTGACCCCGCCGGTTTGCAGCGGCGTCATGCATAGGCCTCTCTTGGGGTCGTTCGGGGTGACAAGCCGTCAGTAAAACATCCCTAGTTCAAAATCGAACGCACCCTGTTGCAGTTTGATCGAGTTCTGCAGCTAGCTTGACAAATTGTCTGCGCTAGAGTCGCCGCCATAGGGCGATATCGTCATCACATTAAGGGGCGTAAGAAATGCGGCTGTTTTCTTCCTTACTTGCTTTGGCTCTTTCTACTTCCGCTGTCCTGGCAGCCGATGTCGGCCCGCTTTCGCCGGGCGCGCCCGCCGGCGTGAAACGCGCCCAGGAGAACGGCAACACCCTCCTCTATGTGGCGGGCGGCGCGGCCGTCATCGCGGGCATTGCACTTGCCGTATCTCAAGATGACGACGCCAGCCCGACGCCGGCGCCGCCGGCCACCACGACGACGACCACGACAGTCTAGTCGTCCGATTCCTCGACCGGCTTCACGATAGCGGCGATGCCCGCTCGCGCGTTGCGTGGCCATGGCCGAGACACGCGAACCGCTGATCCAAGGTGCTTCCGGCCTTGGCGTCTTTAGGCAGTGAGAGCCAGCGGAATAAGTGGGAAGGGGCCAAGCACGGCGGCGGCCACCATCCAGGGGAGCGCCTTGCGCCCTTGGCGCCTTGCCAGCCGCCGGGCGGCGATCACGCACACGACGGTAAGCATTGCGAACGCGATAGAGACGGGCAAAGACATGGCAATTCTCCTAGCTGCTTAGACCCCTAGCCCCAGCCCCGAAACCCCGCAATCTCACGATTGAGCTAAAACTGTAACAGCGCCATGGTGCGGCACTGGTGCAGTTTGACCTAGGGTTGTGGGGCTGACTTCACTCTTGAGCCCTGCTGGATCAGAAGTGACGCGGTATCGAAAAAACCCTGATGCTCAATAATCTTGCCGTCTTCAAGCCGCCAGCGGACAGCCATTTCCAAAGTTATGTGTTTTTTCGCTTCGCCTGCACCCTTGGGGTCGAAGAACAGGCCCACGTCAAAATGTCCCCATACGATATCCCCGGCTGAGATGATCTCTTTCGGATGGAAACGGTAAAAGGTGTAGTCCTTGGACAGGTTTGCAAGGATCACCAAAAGGCCGGAGCGGTCCTTATATTCGCCGCCGAAGCGGAATAGCCCCTCCTGCTGGCTTGCGGTCTTCCAGACAATGTTCTCGTGAACCGCATCAAACAGCGGTTGCAGGTCCGATTTTTCAAATGCGGCAACCACCTTCCGCATCAGGTCCGCGCCGTCCATGTTTCCCCAACCCTTATGCTTTCCAAGCCTCGGTCGGCTTCACGATATCGCCGATGTCCCAAGGCTCAAAGCGACGCGGGCTCAGATTGGACTGCGATCCTCAAGGCGTCATTGGAATCATTGTCGGCAGCGCCGGGTTGATCAGGTTGTTCGCATACTGGTGCCCATAGGCTGGCCGCGATTTCCACCCCGGCTTGCAGCCGCAGTCCGCCAAAAACTTCCACTGAATTTCTTCAGCCCTTGAACTGACCTGGCGGTCCGTGACGCGGTTGGCGTCCCGGTCTGCGGCAAGCGCCTGCATCTGGGCGGCATACACGTCAAACGCATCCATCCTGGTCAAGGCGATGGTCGTGGCGAAGCCGCGCTCGGCCCGCAATTGGCAGGCTTGCCACGCGGAATAGGTCCGGAATTCCTTTGCGGTCCATCTGGCTTTGCAGCCGACGGTCTCCTGCTGCAGGTTGGCGGCGGCTTTTGGCATGACGGATTTGTTGTAGGTGTCCGCGCAGCCTGCCAGCATCAGCGCGGAAAGAGCGATTGTCAGGATTGCCTTCATGTCTGTGCCTCCGTTCTTCGATCAGCTTCACGATATCGCCAATATCCCAACCGTTCCATCGGGCGCGGCACTGGTCCAGTTTGACCTAGGGTAGTGGGGAGTGATGGCCGGAGTTAGGAACGGCCGAAAAACCCATGGAGTTGTTGGGGGCCGAATTTGACGACTGCCCCTGGCCAAGGAACGGACCGCCCGCACTGATGCGCGCCGGTTTGCACCCGCAATCCGCCAAGAAAGTGTCAAGGATCGCGCTGGCCCTGGACCTGATTTGCTTCGCCGTCCCGGGGTTTGCGTCCAGGTCTGCGGCGAGTGATTTCATACCGTTGGCGTATTCGTCAAACGTATCCATCTTAATATTGACAGCCATGACGAAGGCACGCTCGGCGGTCAGTTGGCAATCTTGCCATTCAGAATAGGTCTTGAGTTCGTTCGCGTGGAGTCTGGCTTTACAGTGGAGAGAGGCCTGTTTCATGGCAGCGCTGGCTTTTGGCATGGCAGATTTGTCATAGCTACTGGCGGGGCCTGCGAGCATCAGCGCGGCAAAGGTGATTGTCAGGATACGGCTCATGCCTGTGCCTCCCAATCCAGCTCCACGATGTCGCCGATGTCCCAACCGTTCCGTAAGATGCG
>JACMJT010000152.1 GCA_014380505.1 Hyphomicrobiales bacterium
CGGGGCACCTGGACGCCGGACGGCGACCCGCAAAAATCGCTGAAGGCGGGCAAGCTATCGTTCTCGCTCGAAGGCAAGCGGCTTAAGGGCCACTGGGCGCTGGTGCGGATGAAATTGGATGGCAAGGACAAAAAGCGAAACTGGCTGCTGATAAAGGGGCGCGATGCCCACGCAATCGGCGAGGCTGAGCCGGAACCGGTGGAGAAGGCCACTGTCTCGGCAATATCGGGGGTCAGCAACGACGATCTGGCAAAGGGAAAAACGTTGCGGCCCGATCATCGGGCCCGTGCCCGGAAGCCCGATACAATGGCCCCCACGGCTACCTTGGCAAAGCTTGCCGGAGCAAAGAAAGCCATCTTGCCGGTTTTTGTCGAACCCAGTCTTGCCGTCTCCGCCGCGCAACCGCCCGATGGACCGGAATGGCTGCATGAAATTAAACACGACGGCTATCGCATGCAAGCCAGGATCGACGGTGGCAAGGTGGAGCTGTTAACGCGCAAGGGCCTCGACTGGACTAAACGATTTCACCCGGTGGCAAAGGCCTTGAAAAATCTGCCGGTGCAAGCCGCCCTTATCGATGGCGAGATTATCGCGCAGGACGCGGCCGGGCATTCGAGTTTCAGCAGTCTGCAGGTGGACCTCAAGGCGGGCCGCCATGACCGGCTGGCGTATTATGTTTTTGATCTCCTTTACTGCAACGGCGTCGATCTTCGCGGCGTGGCGCTTCAGGAACGCAAACGCATCCTGGCCAGCCTCATGGCTTCAGCAGATGCATCCACCACACTCCGCTATAGTGAACACCTGGATGTTGGCGGCGAAACTATTCTGGCGCATGCCTGCAAGCTGGGACTCGAAGGCATCATCTCGAAACGGGGCGATATGCCCTATTTATCCGGGCGGGGCGAGCACTGGGTAAAGTCCAAATGCATGCTGCGGCAGGAATTCGCGGTGGTGGGCTTTGTGCCATCCGCCGCGGTTAAGAACGCCATCGGCTCGCTGGTGCTCGGCTATCATAAAAACGGGGAACTGGTTCACGCCGGCCGCGCCGGTACGGGATATTCATCGGAAGAAGCCCTGTCGCTTCGCAAAATCCTGCAACCGCTGGCGGAGGACAAACCCAAGTTTCGCAAGACTCCGACAGCCGTGTCCATGAAAGATGTGATCTGGGTGAAGCCGCAATTGGTAGCGGAAATTGAATATCGCGGCTGGTCGGCGGATAGCTTGCTGCGTCAGGCCGCCTACAAGGGTCTGCGCGAGGATAAGGCTGCAGCAGAGGTCGTCCTGGAAAAAACCGTCGCGGTAACGGCACGCCAGCCAAAAGCTGCGACGGCCCACGTCAAACTCACCCATCCCGAACGGGTGCTGTGGGAGCAGAATGGCTTCACCAAACAGGCGCTAGCGAATTTCTACGCCGGCATCGCCAAGTGGATTATCCCCCACATTGGGGGCCGCATCCTCAGCCTGGTGCGCTGTCCGCAAGGGGCGGGCGGGCAATGTTTTTTTACCAAGCATGCCTGGATGGGCATGAATGAGGGCGTGCGGCTGGTGGATACGGGGGACGAAAAGCCCATGCTGGCAATCGACGGTATCGAAGGGCTGTTGACGCTGGTTCAGATGAATGTCCTGGAGATACATGTCTGGGGCTCCCAGGCAAAAGACATGGACCGGCCGGACCGGATGATATTCGATCTCGACCCCGGTGAAGATGTAACATGGGCCGATGTACGGAACGCGGCGCTCGAACTCCGGCAGCGGCTGGAGACGGTGGGTTTACGGAGTTTCGTCAAGACATCGGGTGGCAAGGGACTGCATGTGGTGGTGCCGCTGCAACCGCGGGCGGATTGGGATGAAGTCAAAGCGTTCAGCAAGGCGTTTGCCGGCTTGATGGCGACGGATACACCGCGGCGGTATGTGGCCAATATGGCCAAGAACCGCCGCCGGGGCCGTATTTTCATTGACTATCTTCGCAACGGCCGCGGCGCCACCGCCATTGCCCCTTACTCGACCCGGTCCAGGCCCGGTGCTCCGGTTTCGGTTCCGGTTGAGTGGAGTGAATTGCCGGATATCACCGCAGGGGACCAATTCACCGTCGATAATCTGGAACACCGGCTGAACCATCTAAAGCGCGATCCTTGGGCGGAACTCCCAGGACACAAGCAGACACTTCCCCTATAAAAATGAGGTCCTCCGCGCAGGGGCGGAGGACCTCGGGCGCAAGCCAGACGGCTTTGCGCCAAACCGCGGAAGGATTTCAGGGGGGCCAAGACCCTTCCACGATTTTGTAAACTTGCCAGCCGAAAACGTCCGTCCCGCCTTTTGGTTCCGCCTCGTGGATTAAATGCAGTGGAACTTTCCAGGGTCAAATATTGTTACAGATCGAATCGAGAAAACGGGGGGTAATCCATGGACGCCATCAATACGGGTTTTGCTGCTTTCGCCGCTTGCCTTGCGAAATGGGCCGGCAGTCCTCTTGTGTTTACCATAGCGCTAGCGGGAGTGTTGATCTGGGCTGCGTGCGGGCCGTTTTTTGATTATTCTGAAGGTTGGATGCTCCTCATCAATACGGGCACGACAATCTGCACGTTCCTCATGGTCTTCATTATCCAGAATAGCCAGAATCGCGACGGCCTCGCAGTGCAGATCAAGCTCGACGAGATCATCCGCTCCATTCATGGAGCCAAGAACGCGATGATCAATCTGGAGGACCTGCCGCAACAGGAGCTGGAAGAATTAAGAGTAAAATTCGCGAAGATGGCGGTCAAAGCGCGCAAACTGCCAAACAAGCGGGCCAAAACCGCCAACGCCCGTTCAGCCTCGTGATTTCGAGCCATAACGCTTGGCATAGACCCAGGTGAACTCCGCGCCGAGCAGAAACACCTGTGCCGAGTAATAGATCCATAGCAACAGGGCGACAAGTGTTCCCGCCGCCCCAAAGCCTGAAACCACGCCGCTCTTGCCGATGTAGAGTCCAATCAGGAATTTGCCGATATTGAACAAGAGAGCCGTGGCGGCAGCGCCTATCACCACATCGCTCCAGGCAACTGCCACCCGGGGCAGCAGCTTGAATATCATCGCGAAGAGGCCGGTGACGATCACAAAACTCACGGCGAAATTCACACTCTGTAAGATGATTTCAGGACCGCCGACATAGGGAGTCCACAGTGTCTCGAGAGCAGAGATAAAAGCGCTGACGATCAAAGAGACCAGCAAAAGAAATGCCACCCCTAAGACCATGCCAAACGTCAGCAGGCGGCGGCGGATCAAATACCAGAGTCCTGACTGCTGCTTCTCTGCGGGAATTTGCCAGATACGGTCCATGGCGCCCTGCAGTTCGGCGAAGACGCCGGTGGCGCCGAATACCATGACGATGAGGCCAATCAACGTCGCCAAGAAGCCTTCGGCAGGCTGGCTGGCGCTTTCGACCAGCGCTTGCAACATAAGCGCCCCCTCTTCGCCCACCAGGCCGCGGGCTTGGGCGAAGATGTGGCCCTGTGCCGCCTCCATGCCGAAGAAGAAACCGGCGATGGCGATGGCGATAATGAGCAGGGGCGCAATGGAGAAAATCGTATAGTAGGCAATCGCAGCACCCATGCTCGCAGCGCTGTCGTTGTTCCACGCCACGGCCGCTTCCTTGATCAGCTGAAGAATATCCTTCGGTCCGAGGGTCTTCATGCCGCTCTCTGGTTGACAGCCGGGTTGCCGCCAAGTTAACGCAACCGGCGTTGGACGGGTTCCGGCGTCGCGAGGTTTGTCTCCATGGAAATGACTCCTGAAATCGCGGCGTGCCTCGGCATTCTCGCCACTGCTGTCGTTTTATTCGCATGGGACCGCATTCCCGCGGACGTCGTGGCGCTTGGCGTCTTGCTGGCTATCATCGCCCTGAAACTGGTCGAGCCGGAACGGGCCTTTGCCGGATTTGGCAGCGGCACGGTCATGATGATCTTCGGTTTTCTGATCATGACGGCGACACTCTCACATACCGGAATCGTCGATACTGTCGGTGGAGCTATTCTGAGCCGGGTTGGAAATCGCCCTTTCATTCTCTTGGCCGTCATCATGATTTCTGTATCGGTGCTTTCCGCTTTCATCAGCAACACCGCGGCTACGGCCTTTTTCATTCCCGTGGTCCTGGGGCTGGCGCAAAAGAACGGGACTAGCCCTTCGAAGTATCTGCTGCCCCTGGCATTCGCGTCGATCCTGACGAGTTCCGTATCGGTCATCAGCACGTCGACGAATATCGTCATCAGCGAGTTGATGACCCAATCGGGAATGCCGCCAATGGGCATGTTCGAACTGGCCCCGGCCGGCATTCCCATTGCCGTGGTTGGTCTGATCTACATGTTGACAGTGGGCATCCGCCTGATGCCACATCGCGAAACCGATGCAAGCTCAATGGAAGGTGTCGGCAACCGGTCATACCAGGCCGATCTCCTGGTGCCCGAGGGCTCGCCTCTCATCGGCAAAACGCTGGCGGAATCGCCGGTGACAGCCGATTCCGGATTGAACATCGTGAAGCTTGTCCGCGCCGGCAAAACGCTGGATGCCACCGATCCCGGCACCCTGCTGGCCGCTGCCGATGAAATCGTCGTCGAAGGACGGCGGCGCGATCTGTTGAAGGTCAAGGACATCAAGGGAATCGAGATCAAGGCCGATGTGCATCTGGCCGATCCCGCCGTGCCCCCCGAGGAGGTCGCCATTGTCGAGGGCGTGTTGATGCCGGATTCGCCCCTTATCGGCAAAAGTATCAGGGGTGCGGAATTTCACGATCGCTATGGACTGCAGGTGCTGGGGCTTAACCGCGCCGGTTATACGGTGAAACAGAAGCTCAGCCGCATGAGAATGCGGCTCGGCGATGTTCTGCTGCTGCAAGGCTCGGCGGAGAACGTCAAAGCGCTCGAGCGCGGCAATCTTTTCAGCATATTCGGAGGGGTCGATACCGCCCGCCTGAAAACCTCTCACGCCGCGGCCGCCATCGCTATTTTCGCCGCGGCGCTAATCGCCGCGACTTTCAACATCGTGCCCTTGCCGGTGGCCGCGATCGGCGGCGCGTTCCTCATGCTGGTAACGCGCTGCATTTCGCCGGAGGAGGCCTATCGCAGGATGGAATGGAAGGTGCTGGTGCTGATCGGTGCCCTGTTGTCGCTGGGTGCAGCCATGGAGGCGACAGGCACGGGCAAGTATCTCGCTGCCCAATTGATCGCGGTAATCGGCGATCAAAATCCTCTGTTGCTGCTCACCTCCTTTTTCGTTTTGACGGTTGCCTTGACACAGCCCATGTCCAACCAGGCCGCCGCCATCGTCATCATACCCATCGCGCTGGAGTCGGCCCGGCAACTCGGGCTCAATCCTCGAAGCTTCGCGATGATGATCGCGGTTGCGGCGAGCTGTTCGTACTTAACTCCGCTGGAACCGTCGAGCCTGATGGTCTACGGGCCGGGCAAATACCGCTTCATGGATTTCGTAAAGGTTGGATTCCCGCTGACGTTTTTGATTTACGGTGTCGCCATTGTGATGGTGCCGTGGGTTTGGCCACTGAGCGCGAAATGACAAACGGTATTGGCTGGAATTGGGCGCAAGTGGTCCGAAAAAGGTCTTGATTGGGCTAAAGTTTGCACATAAGGTTTAACACTGGAGGTTCGGCGGCTACGACTGCTTGATTTCAATTCTGTTCCACGCCGCTGCAATCGTCCTTTTTAAATTAAAAAAAACACGGGAGGAACGATAAGATGCGCTACACAACGCTGGGCACGGTTGCTGCCCTTTCGCTTTTCGTCTGGGCCGCACCGGTGCAGGCCGAGGACTCCACCGACCCGATCAAGATTGTCACCAACAATTGGACAAGCCAGCTTGTTCTATCGAATGTCGTAGGTCAGATCCTGCAGGCGCAGGGCCTCAACGTCGAGTACAAGTCGTCCGATACACAATTGCAGTATACGGCCATCCCCGCAGGCGACATGGATTTCCAAATCGAAGTCTGGGAGGGTTCGCAAGCCGAATCTTTCAATAAGGCCCTCGCCGCGGGTGCGGTCGACATGGGCGCCCATGATGCTGTCACCCGCGAAGACTGGTGGTATCCGAGCTACATGAACGAAATGTGCCCGGGCCTGCCGGACTGGAAAGCGCTTGATGCCTGCGCGGCGAAACTGGCTACCGCCGAGACCGGGGGCAAGGGCCGTTTCGTCGGCCCGCCGGCCGATTGGGGCAAGCACTATTCCGAGCGCATCGAGGCTCTCAAGATGAACTTCCAGGAAGTGCCGGTTGGCCAGGCGGCGACGCTCTGGGCCGAGTTGCAGGCAGCCTACGACCGCAAGGAGCCGGTGGTGCTGTTCAACTGGACGCCGAATTTTATCGAAGCGAAATTCGAAGGCCAGTTCGTTGAATTCCCGACTTATGAACCGGAGTGCATGTCCGATCCCAAATGGGGCTCCAACCCGGACTCCGTGTATGACTGCGGCGCACCGGCCAAGGGCTACCTCAAGAAGGTCGGCTCGCCACAACTTGCCCAGAAGTGGCCGAAAGCCGCTGCATTCCTGACGAAAGTGAATTTCACCAATCCGCAGATCGCAGCCGCTGCCGCCATGGTCGACGTAGAGGGCATGACACCGGAAGATGCTGCGAAGAAGTGGATTGCCGAGAACGAAGCGATCTGGAAGACCTGGTTACAGTAACGGGCCAGGTGGAACTCACGGGCCGGGCGCAGCGAAACGTTGCCCCGGCCCGTTTTCGTTTCATGCTGCATGTGAAGTGCCGGCACTAAAACGTCCGCCGGGGAGGGCTATGGACAAAACGCCCAAGATTTCCTGCCGCCATCTGTGGAAGATGTTCGGCACCGATCCGGCCGGATTTCTTGCCCGCCACGGTGGAGCGCCTGGCGACGATGATTTGGCTCGAGAGAAGTATATCGGTGCGGTGCGCGATGTATCCTTCGATGTCGCAACGGGTGAAATCCTTATCGTCATGGGTCTTTCCGGTTCGGGCAAATCGACGCTGATCCGCGCTCTCACGCGGCTTAACGATCCAACGTCAGGACAGATACTGTTCGACGGCGAGGACTTGATGGCGGCAACGCCCTCCGAACTCATTGAACTCCGCCGCCACAAGATGGGAATGGTGTTTCAGCATTTCGGCCTGCTGCCGCACCGCAATGTGCTCGCCAATGTCGCCTTCCCGCTCGAAGTCCGCGGGAACTCCCGCGATGAGCGCGAAGCGCAAGCCCGCGAAATGATCAAGCTTGTCGGTCTCGAAGGCCGCGAGAGCTATTTCCCGCGGGAGCTTTCGGGGGGACAGCAGCAGCGCGTCGGCATCGCCCGCTCGCTCGCCGTGGGCCCGGAGATATGGTTCCTTGATGAACCTTTTTCGGCTCTCGACCCCCTCATTCGGCGCGAAATGCAGGATGAATTCCTGCGGCTGCAGAAACTGCTCAAGAAAACCATCGTCTTCATCACCCA
>JACMJT010000153.1 GCA_014380505.1 Hyphomicrobiales bacterium
AGCGGCTTGATACGCTGCTGGCGGAAGGCATCACCACCATCGAAATCAAATCCGGCTACGGACTCGATGTCGAGACGGAGCTCCGCATGCTGCGGGTGGCGCGGCAGCTTGGGAAAGAGCGCCCCGTCGACGTCGTCACCACGTTCCTTGGCGCCCACACATTTCCCCCCGAGTTCAAGGATCGCCGGGCGGACTACGTGGCGCTCGTGTGCGAGCAGTCGCTTCCCGCCGCCGCCTCCGCCCGTTTGGCCGACGCCGTGGACGGGTTTTGCGAAGGCATTGCCTTTTCGGTCGAGGAAACCGAGCTTGTGTTCAAGGCGGCCAAGGCCCTGGGCCTGCCGGTCAAGCTCCATGCGGAGCAGTTGTCCAACCTTGGTGGTGCCAAGCTTGCCGCCCGCTATGGCGCTCTCTCTGTCGACCATATCGAGTATCTGGACGAAGAGGGCGTGGCCGCCATCGCCGCCTCGGGCACAGTCGCCGTGTTGCTCCCCGGAGCGTTCTATTATCTCCGTGAAAAGCAGCATCCGCCGGTGGCAGCGCTCCGTTCCCAGAAGGTTCCCTTAGCCGTTGCAACCGATCTCAACCCTGGATCATCGCCTGTTCACTCTTTGCTCTCCACCATGAACATGGCCTGCGTGCTGTTCGGCCTGACGCCGGAGGAAGCCCTGCTCGGCGTCACCGCCAATGCCGCCCTGGCCCTTGGCCTCAAGGACCGGGGCCGGATCGCCCCGGGCAGGAAGGCCGACCTCGTGCTGTGGGATGCCGAACGCCCCGGCGATCTCGCCTATCCGCTGGGGCTGAATCCCTTGGCCGCCGTCATCCGCAATGGCGAAATTGTCCGGGGCGGTTTGCCATGAACGAGGCCCAGCCGCTCTATGCCCAGGTCAAGGACCACATCATGGAGAACATCCGCTCCGGCCTGTGGCTGCCGGGGGCCCGCGTTCCTTCGGAAAACGAGCTGGTCGAGAGATTCGGCATCAGCCGCATGACCGCCAACCGGGCGCTGCGGGATTTAACGACGGACGGATATCTCGCCCGCGTTCCCGGCGTGGGCACGTTTGTGAAGGAACCTCCCGCCCGTTCAAGTCTGGTGGAACTCCGCAACATCGCCGAAGAGATCGAGGCCCGGGGCCACCGGCATTCCGCGCGGATCGAGAAGCGGGGCGAAGTTACAGCCACCCCGGCCCTTGCCGGGGAATTCGAGATGAAGGAGGGGCAACGGCTCTTTCACATTCTCATCGTGCATGCGGAGAACGATGCGCCGGTGCAGATCGAGGACCGTTACGTGAATCCCTTCGTGGCGCCGAATTTCCTGATCCAGACCTTCGGCAAGACGACGCCCACCGCCTATCTCCTCGCCGCCGTTCCCGTCGACGAGCTCGAACACACGGTCGAAGCCATCCTGCCCACCACCGGCCAGCAGGGCCTCCTCGCCATTGGGGGAGGCGAGCCGTGTCTGGTGCTGCACCGGCGCTCGTGGAGCCGCGGCCATGTGGTTACCGTCGCCACTTTCACCTATCCCGCCAGCCGCTATGCGCTCTACAGCCGCTACAAAACCAGCGCCCGTGGAACCATTACTCAATAGGAGCCGCAATTGAACACGCGCCGCGATAACACCCGCAACATCAAGTCACCCACCGGAGCCACGATCACCGCCAAGTCGTGGCTGACCGAAGCACCCCTCCGTATGCTGATGAATAATCTCGATCCCGGCGTCGCCGAGCGTCCGGAAGAACTTGTGGTCTATGGCGGCATCGGACGGGCGGCGCGCAATTGGGAGGCTTTCGACCGCATCGTGGCCTCGCTTCGTTCGCTCGAAGAAGACGAGACGTTGCTGGTCCAATCGGGAAAGCCCGTCGGCATTTTCCGCACCCACAAGGATGCGCCGCGCGTGCTCATCGCCAATTCCAACCTGGTGCCGCACTGGGGCACGTGGGACCATTTCAACGAGCTCGATAAGAAGGGCCTGATGATGTACGGCCAGATGACGGCGGGGTCGTGGATCTATATCGGCACGCAAGGCATCGTGCAGGGCACCTACGAGACTTTCGCCGAAGTGGGCCGAAAGCACTATGACGGCAAGCTGAAGGGTAAGTGGTTCCTGACGGCGGGCTTGGGCGGCATGGGCGGAGCACAACCGCTGGCCGCCACCATGGCGGGCGCCTCCATGGTCGCCATCGAATGCCAGCCATCACGCATCGAAATGCGGCTCAAGACCCGCTATCTCGATACCCAGGCCAAGACCATCGATGAAGCACTGGAAATCATCGATCGCTCGCACAAGCAGGGAAAGCCCATTTCCGTGGGGCTCCTCGGCAATGCGGCGGAACTTCTGCCGGACTTCGTCAAGCGCGGCATCAAGCCCGATGCTTTGACCGATCAGACTTCGGCCCATGATCCCGTCAACGGTTATCTGCCGGCGGGCTGGACCTTGCAGCAGTGGGAGGAAAAGCGCGTTTCCGATCCGCAGGCGGTGAAGAAAGCCAGCATGGCGTCCATGAAAATCCATGTGCAGGCCATGCTCGATCTCCATCGGATGGGCGTTCCCACCCTCGACTATGGCAACAACATCCGCCAGATGGCGCTGGAGATGGGCCTGAAGGACGCATTCGCGTTCCCCGGTTTCGTTCCCGCCTACATTCGGCCGCTGTTCTGCCGGGGCATCGGCCCGTTCCGCTGGGCAGCACTCTCCGGCAACCCGCAGGATATCTACAAGACCGACCAGCGCGTGAAGGAGTTGATCCCCGACGATGCGCATCTGCACAATTGGCTCGACATGGCGCGCGAGCGGATCGCCTTCCAGGGTTTACCGGCGCGCATCTGCTGGGTGGGCCTCGGTCAGCGTCACCGCCTCGGC
>JACMJT010000154.1 GCA_014380505.1 Hyphomicrobiales bacterium
GCCCCTTCTGGATTTGCAGGGCCCGCTCGTCGTGGGATTGATCGCCAGTGCTGAAAGAATAGCCCAGATCAGGCGGCACAGATTGCTGACGCTCCATGAATCCCGTGAAACCACTTACGCCGATCCCCGCCACATCACCGATGAAATGGTGCATATGAATAAGCTCTGTTCGGAGAAGAACTGGCCGATGATCGATGTGACACGGCGTTCGGTGGAAGAAACCGCGGCCGCCGTTCTCAATCTTCTGGCGGAACGCAATCAACCGGCTTGACCTCCCGCCCATGGCCATCATTTTAGCCTCGACCAGTTCAATCCGCCGGCGGCTTCTCGAAAATGCCGGAGTGGCATTTACGTCGGAAAAACCGCCGGTCAATGAAGGCGAGCTGAAAAGTCTCTCACCAACTCTTGGTCCCGAGGCGATGGCGCAACATCTGGCTGCTGCAAAGTGTATGTCGGTGTCGGCGCGCCATCCCGATGATTTTGTCATCGGCGCCGATCAGGTGCTGTCCTTTGCCGGGAAGACATATGACAAACCGGAAAATCTTGCAGAGGCAAAATCGCACCTTCTCGAATTCAGCGGCAAAACGCACACTCTTATTTCCGCTGTCTGTTGTGCAAGGGGTGGCGCTGTGCTGTGGCACTACAGTGATCGAGCGGAACTGACGATGAGGCCGTTTTCGGATCGGTTTCTCGAAAATTATCTGGCGGCGGTTGGCGGAGATGCCACAACGTCGGTTGGGGCCTACAAACTCGAAGGCCCCGGCATTCAGTTGTTCGAAGGGATCAAGGGAGACTATTTCACCATCCTCGGCCTGCCGTTGCTGCCGCTGCTGGCGTTTCTCAGGTCCGTGGACGGGATCGGCCGATGAAAAAAGCCTGTGTCATCGGCTGGCCCATCAGTCACTCCAGATCGCCGCTCATTCACAATTACTGGCTGAAGCTTTACGGCATTGCCGGAGACTATCTCCGTGTTCCCGTTGAAGCGGGAGCCCTCGATCAATTCATCGCGGGCTTGCCGGAAAGCGAATATCGGGGCTGCAATGTCACCATCCCGCACAAGGAACGGGCCTGGCAGCTGGTGGCGCCCGCCGATGAAATGACCAAACGTCTGGGCAGCGTCAACACGATCTATCACCGTGACGGGCGGCTTCTCGGCACCAGCACCGATGGGGAAGGGTTCATTGCCAATCTCGCAGCCAATGCCGGTAATTTGAAATTAAAGAACGAAAAGGCCCTCGTTCTCGGCGCCGGTGGCGCCGCCATGGCCATCGTTGGCGCGCTTCTGGATCGCGGGTTGGCGGAAATCGCCGTCGCCAACCGCACCCTCGAACGGAGCGATCAGTTACGCGCGAGGTTTGGCTCAGCGGTCAAGCCGGAGCCATGGGAAAACCGCGACGAGGCAGTGTCCGAAAGCGCCTTGCTGGTCAATGCCACGGCACTTGGCATGGTGGGCCAGCCGCCGCTCCATATCGATCTCGCCCGTTTGCCCGCTGCTGCAATCGTGGCCGACATTGTCTATTCTCCCTTGCAAACCCCATTGCTCGCCGCTGCGGCAAAGCGCGGCAACGCCACCGTGGGCGGATTGGGAATGCTGCTGCATCAGGCGGTCAGGGGATTCGAACTCTGGTTCGGCAGGAGGCCCGAGGTCACCCAGGACATTCATGATCTCGTGGCCCGCGACATCGACCCCGGTTACCAAAGATGATCGTAGCAGGCCTCACCGGCTCCATCGCCATGGGCAAGAGTGAAACGGCAAAAATGTTTCGCACGCTCGGTATTCCAGTGTTCGATAGCGATGCCGAAGTCCATCGCCAGTACGAAAAGGGAGGTGCCGCGGTTGAAGCGGTCGCCCGATTGTTCCCCGAGGCCGTCGTGGAGGGCGCGGTGAACCGCGGGATCTTATCGAAGCGCGTACTCGGAAATCCGCAAGCCCTGAAGCAATTGGAGGCGGCCATCCATCCGTTTGTGCGAAAGAGCCAGGACGCCTTTCTAGAGCAATGCCGCACTTCCGGCCATCGTCTCGCCGTGCTGGATATCCCGCTCCTGTTCGAGACAGGACGGGAAATGGAAGTCGATGCAGTCGTGGTGGTCTCCGCGCCGGCCGGCGTCCAGCGCGAAAGAGTCCTGAAAAGACCCGGCATGACGGCCGAGAAACTCGCCCGCATACTGGCGCGGCAGATGCCCGATGCAGAAAAACGGGCCAAAGCCGATTATGTTGTGGATACATCCAAGGACCTGGATATCGCCGCGGCACAGGTTAGCGATATTGTGGCGGACCTGTTGAAGAAAGACGCAAAGCGCCAGCCATGAGAGAAATCATCCTCGATACGGAAACCACCGGACTTGATCCCTCCCTGGGCCACCGGATCGTGGAGATTGGCGCCGTTGAGCTCATCAACCATGTGCCCACGGGCCGGACCTTCCACGCCTACA
>JACMJT010000155.1 GCA_014380505.1 Hyphomicrobiales bacterium
CAGCTCCTCGATCTAGACCTGGAAAAACTGGATGGCTCCGGCGATCACCTAGTGCTCGAAGACCAAGCCCTTCTGGGTCATGAGCTTCGAGACGAGGCTCTGGACAGCCTCCGGCGCTGTCACAGTGTCTTTTTCGCCGTTGAGGAACAGGCCGGACGCCGGGCAAGGTGCCAAGAACGAGAAATCATAATGCTTGGCTAGCGGCGCCACCGAGATGAAGCCTGAAATCTCCGGGCGGCGCATCAAAAGCTGCATTGAAATCCAGGCGCCGAAGGAAACCCCGGCGATCCAGCAGACCTTGGCTTCGCGGTTGAAGGATTGCAGCCAGTCCAGTGCCGAGGCCGCATCCGCCAGTTCGCCAGCACCATTCTCGAAAATACCCTGGCTGCGGCCGACACCGCGGAAGTTGAAGCGCAGCACCGAGAAGCCCCGGCTGACGAACATCTGGTAGAGCGAATGCACGATCGGATTGTTCATCGTGCCGCCAAAGCTGGGATGGGGGTGGAGCAGGATGGCGATGGGCGATCCGGGTGCTTTGTTATGGTGGTAACGCGCTTCGATACGCCCGGCGGGGCCGTTAAAAATCACCTCAGGCATGGAAAATCCGATGTCCTCGTCCGAAATCCCGTGGAATCTGCCGGCAGGGCTGCCGATTAGTTGACTCCGGCGCTCGGGCTTTCTATATCCGTTGTTTAGAATGCTTCAAAAGGGGACGCCCGCTAGCGGGTTAACCTTACGAACCCCGCCTTTAGCACGGGTGGGGACCTCAAAAGCAAGCTTTTCGTGCACTGGAACCGGAACAACATCCATGAAAATGAGCACCAAGGGCCGCTATGCCGTGATGGCGATGATCGACATCGGCGAACATTCGGCGGGCCAGCCCGTCTCCCTGGCCGAAATCGCCGAACGTCAGGATATCAGCCAGGAATACCTGGAACAGCTTTTCGGCAAGCTCCGGAAGGCCGGCCTGGTGGAAAGTGCCCGCGGCCCCGGCGGCGGCTATCGGCTTGCCCGCGAAGCCAGCGAAATTCCGATGGCCGACATTATACTGGCCGTGGATGAGCCTTTGCGCGTGACCCGGTGCGAAGGTGACGCGGTCGAGGGCTGCGTCAAGGGCGAGAAGTGCAGCGCCCATGACCTGTGGTCGTCGCTGGGACGCCAGATCATGTATTTCCTGGGCTCCATCACTCTCGACGACGTGGTGTCCAAGCGCAATCTGGCGCTGGCCGCCACCGTCAAGCAGGCGAAGGATCATTATGTGAGGCAGGGGCATTGAGAACCTATCTCGACCATAACGCCACAAGCCCGCTCCGCCCCTCCGCCAAGGCGGCGATACTGGCGGCCATGGAGGTGACCGGCAACGCCTCCTCGGTGCATCAGGAAGGCCGCGCCGCTCGCAAGCTGCTGGACGATTCGCGCGAAACCATTGCCCGCGCCATCGGCGCCATTGCGCCCATGATCTCTTTTACATCCGGTGGCTCTGAAGCCAACAACCTCGCCCTAAAAAGCGCCCCCGTTGAACGCATTCTGGTTTCGGCCATCGAACATCCCGCTGTTTTGAAGTCAGCAAAAGCCAGCGGCAAACCGGTGCTTGTCATTCCCGTTACCGCTGAAGGCGTTGTCGATCTCGAAGCCCTGGCAAAATTGCTTGAAGGGCCAAAGGCGCTGGTCAGCGTCATGCTTGCCAACAACGAAACCGGTGTTATCCAGCCCGTGCGCGAGGTTGCCGCTTTGGCGCACGCCCACGGCGCGTTGGTGCATACCGATGCCGTCCAGGCCTTGGGAAAAACCCCGGTGAATTTCGGATTGCTGGGCGTGGACATGATGACGCTTGCCGCCCACAAGATCGGCGGACCCGCCGGCGTCGGCGCACTGGTGGTGCGCGATGGTTTAGCACTTGAGCCGCAAATCCACGGCGGCGGCCAGGAGCTGCGCCGCAGGGCCGGCACGGAAAACCTCGCCGGTATCGCCGGTTTTGCCGCGATAGCCCGGGAAAACATGCTGGACGTCAAAGCATTGCGGGATCAAATTGAATCCGCACTTGAAGGTGCGGTGATCTTCGGCAGAAACGCACTCCGGCTTCCCAATACCGTCTGTTTCACCCATCCCGGCATGAGCGCTGAAACCCTGCTCATGAACTTCGATCTCGAAGGCGTGGCCGTTTCCTCAGGCTCCGCGTGCTCGTCCGGCAAGGTGGCGAAGTCCCATGTGCTCGCCGCCATGGGCGTAGTACCGGACATAGCGCGCGGCGCAATCCGCGTCACCCTCGGCTGGAACACCACCGCCGAAAACGTCGAACACTTCATCGCCGTGTGGCGCCGCATACGTGCGCGTCACAGAGGCAGAGTTGCAGCGTAGGTAAACAAATGGCCGATCTCGACACTATCGAACTTGTCAAGGACATCGAAGTCGACAAGTACAAATACGGTTTCACGACCGATATCGAATCCGATTTCGCGCCGAAAGGTCTCAGCGAAGACACGGTGCGCTTCATCTCCGCCAAGAAGGACGAGCCTTCGTGGATGCTGGAGTGGCGGCTGGAAGCCTATCGGCGCTGGGTGCAGATGGTGGAGCCCAAATGGGCGCGCGTCCACTATCCCAAGATCGATTTCCAGGACCTTTACTATTACGCGGCACCCAAGAGCATGGCCGGCCCCAAGAGCCTCGACGAGATCGATCCCAAGCTTCTCGAAACCTACGCCAAGCTTGGCATTCCGCTGAAGGAACAGGAAATCCTCGCTGGTGTCCGCAAGCAGGGCGAGAAGAGCGAACTCGATAGCGACGGCGGCGGTGAATATGGCTCCGGCCGTGTCGCCATCGACGCCGTGTTCGACTCGGTCTCCGTAATCACCACGTTCAAGGACGAGCTCGCCAAGGCCGGCGTTATCTTCTGTTCGATCTCAGAGGCGATTCGCGAGCATCCTGAACTGGTGAAGAAGTATTTGTTCTCCGTCGTGCCGCAGGGCGATAATTTCTATGCCGCACTCAACTCGGCCGTTTTCTCCGATGGCTCCTTCGTCTATGTGCCGCCCAACACCCGCTGCCCCATGGAGCTTTCCACTTACTTCCGCATGAACGCCAAGAACACCGGCCAGTTCGAGCGGACGCTCATCATCGCGGACAAGGGTTCGTATGTGAGCTATCTCGAGGGCTGCACCGCTCCGCAGCGCGACGAGAACCAGTTGCATGCAGCCGTCGTTGAA
>JACMJT010000156.1 GCA_014380505.1 Hyphomicrobiales bacterium
ACGGCGGTTCGGTGAACGTGAGTATCGTCGCGGCCAGCCCACGGCCGATGCCGATCGCCATCAAGCTGATGGAGCGTCATCCGCTGGGGAGCCAGATTTTCTATCCGTTGCAGGACCGCCCATGGCTGGTGCTGGTGTGCATTGACCCCCGTGACGCTTCGACTTTTCGCAGCTTCACTGCAACCGGGCGGCAAGGTATCAACTATGCGCGCAACACCTGGCACCATCCGTTGCTGGTTTTCGACGCGGGCAGCCGCTTTCTTGTGATCGACCGCAAGGGACCTGGGAATAATTTTGAGGAAGTGAGTCTTGAGCCGAGTAGCGAGCTCGTGCTCATGGTCTAATTTTCTCCTCTCCCATAGGGAGAGGAAGGGGCCCAAGCGAAGCTTGGGAAGGTGAGGGGTTACGGTGCCAGACGATTGAGACCGTAACCCCTCATCCTCCCATCGCTCCCGCGATGGGCCCCTCCTTCTCCCTCTGGGAGAAGGAAAGCTGGCCGGCGATGTAGGTGGCATGGACAGCGCGGTCATCGCCGAGGAGGGCCAGGGAAAACAGCACGTCCTCCAGCGACTGGGAAAGTTCATGGCGGCTGGCGAGAACGGGTGTTGCTTGCGGATCGAGCACGACGAGATCGGCGAACTTGCCGATTTCGAGGGAGCCTATCTCGTGGGCCAGCCCAAGGCGCTCGGCATTGCCGCGGGTGGCGAGATGGAACAGCTCGAAGGCTGTAAGCTTGTGGCCTGCCACCAGCATCTGCACTTTGTAAGCCTCGCCCAGGGTCGCCAGCATGGAATAGGCGGTGCCGCCGCCCACGTCGGTCCCAACGCCAACATGCACGGGGCGGTCCTCGCGGCGCAGATGCGCCATGGACATCAGGCCGGAGCCAAGGAAAGTGTTGGAGGTAGGACAGTGGACCACGGTGGAGCCCGATTCCGAAAGCCGCGCGCATTCGCGCTCGGACAGATGGATGCCGTGGGCGAAGAGACTGCGCGGCCCGAGCAGGCCGTAATCGTCGTATACATCGGTGTAATCCCTGGCATTCGGGAAGAGTTGCTTGACGAGGGCAATTTCGGCGAGGCTTTCCGACAGGTGGGTTTGCATCAGCGCGCCGTCGAGGGATTTCAACAGTTCACCGGAAAGACGAAGCTGCGCCTCGCTCGAGGTGACGGCAAAGCGCGGTGTCACGGCATAGCGCAGGCGCCCCTTGCCGTGCCACTGGCGATAAAGCTCCTCAGATTCACGGGCGCCTGTTTCAGGATCGTCCTCGACGTCGGGAATGGCATTGCGGTCCATCATGGTCTTGCCGGTGATGAGCGCCATGTTGCGCCGCTCCGCCGCGGCGAAGAGCGCATCGGCGCATGATTTGTGGACTGAGCAGAAGGCAAGGGCAGACGTGGTGCCATGCTGGGCCAGCCGGTCCAGAAAGATTTCGGCGGAGCGCGCCGCATAATCTTGATCGCCATAGAGGCTTTCTTCCGGGAAGGCAAAGCGGTGGAGCCAGTCGAGCAGGTCTTTTCCGGGGGCCGCGAGCATGCGGTATTGCGGGAAATGGATATGGGCATCGATCAAGCCCGGCATGACGATCTTATCCCCGTAGTCGTCGGCGGGCGCTTGCCTGAAGGCCTGGGGAAGAAGAGACCGGGGACCCGTCCACAGGATCGTTCCGTCGCTGCCTATCACGATGGCGCCATTCACTTCGTGGCGGATGTCCTGTGCCGTGGCGCCGAAGGAAAGGGTCTGTCCCCTGATGACGCGCGTCATGGCGACACCCGGTCTTCGATGCGAAAGCGAAGGATGCGGTAAACCTGGGCTACGGCGGTGGCAAACTCAACTTCGGCGGGGTTGTTCACCCGTTCCTCGAAACTGTCGAGTATCTGCTGTTTCGTGGCATCTTTCACGGCAAGGATGAAGGGAAATCCGAATTTCGCTTGATAAAGCCTGTTGAGCTGGGTGAAGCGGGCCAGTTCCTCCGCTGTCAAAGTATCGAGCCCGGCACTTGACTGTTCGCGCAGGGACTCATCGGTTAACTTTGCTTTCGCCGCGAGGTTGGGGTGGGCGCGGAGGAGCGCTAACTGCTTTTTGTGCGAAACGACACCGACCGCATCGGTAAAAACCTGGATCATGGCATCGAGAGTGGCGAAAGGGCGCGCTGCCGCGGCGCGGCGCGCAACCCAGGGCGAATGCTCGGCCACATCGGCGAAGGCTGCCACGAAATCCTTCACCGGCATGGCGTTGATCTGCGGAAGCTCCATCATTGCGCTGCGATCCAGGCGCCCAGCTTGGCGCGTTCTTCCATGGTCATGGCGGTGCGGTTGGCGAGCGGCATGGCCCTGCTCTTCACGGCCTGGGTTTCGATTTGCGCGGCATAGCGCTTGAGGTGTTCGAGCGTTGCAAGTTCAATCCCCTTGGGCGCCACCTTGATGGTGGGATCGATGGGCTGGCCGGCGTGGCAGGTGGCGCAGCGCATCTGGACGATCGACAGGGCTTCGGCGTCAGTGACTTCACCTTGATAGGCAGGCACCGGCGCAGGCTCCGTAACAATCAGCGCAAGGGCCAGCAAGGTGCCGATGAGCGGCAATGTCCAGGCGATATTGGCCTGGGGCTCGCCCACTTCGGTGCGCAGGAGGAAATGGCGGAGCAACGCACCAGCCACGACGATCAGCGCCACGAGGAGCCAGCCGCGGGCATTTTCGGTGATCATCGGATAGTGGTTGCTGACCATCAGCAGAAGAACCGGCAGGGTGAGATAGGTGTTGTGCAGCGAGCGCTGCTTGCCAATGGCGCCAAGGCGCGGATCGGGTGCTTCGCTCCGCAACAGCGAGGCGGCGATCTTGCGCTGGTTGGGTATGATGACCATGAAGACATTGGCCGCCATTACCGTGCCGATGAAGCTGCCCACATGGATGAAGGCTCCGCGGCCGGAGAAGACATGGGTGAAGCCATAGGCCGCAGCCAGAATAAGCGCGAAGACGGCGAGCGCCAAGGCGGCCGTGTTGCGTCCCACGGGCGAACGGCACAGCAAATCATAAACCAGCCAGCCCGCGACGAGGCTTGCGACTGACATGGCGATGGCTTGCCAAGGCTCGAGCGCCATGACGGCGGGATCGATCAGATAACTCCCGGCATCGAGATAATACTGCACCACGAGGAGCAGAAAGCCGGTGAGCCAGGTGAGATAGGCCTCCCATTTGAACCAGATCAAATCTTCCGGCAGCTTTGACGGCGCTATCAGATATTTCCGCACATTGTAAAAGCCGCCGCCGTGAACCTCCCAGGCCTCGCCGGCCACGCCCTCGGGCAGCCCATCGCGCCGCTTGAGCGATAAATCGAGGGCCACGAAATAGAGGGAGGTGCCGATCCATGCCGTACCCGCGATCATGTGGCCCCAGCGGATGAAAAGATTGGGCCAGTCCAGGCTGAAGCCGCCCTTCGCCGTTATCCACCAGGCGAGAGCGAAGGACGCGGTGATGACGGGAAGCGTCCAGGCAATTTTTCCGATGGGATCGCCCACTTCATGACGCACCAGAAAGTGCCTGAGCGCCGCGCCGCCCACCACGATGAGCCCCACGAGCAGCCACGCGTTGGGGGCATCGGTCAGCATCGCATAGTGGTTGCTTACCATCATCAGCAGCACGGGGAGCGTCAGGTAGGTATTGTGCAGGGAGCGCTGCTTGCCGATGGCGCCGAAGCGGGGATCGGGTGTTTCACCACGCAAGAGAGACGCGGTGATCTTGCGCTGGTTGGGGATGATGACTGCGAAGACGTTGGCCGCCATGATCGTGCCGATGAACGAGCCCACATTGATGAAGGCGCCGCGTCCGGAAAAAACATGGGTGAAGCCAAAGGCGGCAACGAGAATGAGAGCCAGAACCGCCGCGGCGAGGAGCGAGGAGTTGCGCCCAATGACCGAGCGGCACAGGCGATCGTAGATGATCCATCCGGCAACGAGGCTCACAATCGAAATGGCGATGGCTTGCCATGGTGACAGCGCCAGAACGGCCGTATCGATGAGATAGGCGGAAGCCTGAAAATAATATTGCACGGCCAGAAGCAGAAAGCCGGTGACCCAGGTGAGATAGGCCTCCCATTTGAACCAGATCAAATCCGCCGGGAGTTTCGAGGGCGCCGTCAGATATTTTCGCACATGGTAGAAGCCGCCGCCATGGACTTCCCAGGCTTCACCGGCC
>JACMJT010000157.1 GCA_014380505.1 Hyphomicrobiales bacterium
ACCAGAACCAGCACCTGGTGTGCATGGTGCGTGACCTGTCGCAGGACGGGGCCCTTCTCGATGTGCCGATGGCCAAGCAGATGCCCTTCATTTTCTGGCTGCGCCTTGACGGCGAAACGGCACTGCGATTCTGCACCGTTGCCTGGCGCTCGGACAATCATCTGGGAGTCGAGTTCACCGAGCAGATCCTCGACCGCCAGCGCACCGAGCGCTGGGGTGAACCGGCCGTCGTGCTGGCCAAGCCGCACCCGCCGGCCTGAAACTTCCTTCTTGAATCCCGGAAACGCCTTCCTACCTGATATCCGTTAGGCATAGAGGAGGACGTTCATGTCACAGGCCGCATCAGGCACGTATGAGACCAATCTGGGTGAGGAAGGGCGACTGCACAAAGGCTGCCGCAAGGGCAGAAAGCGCTGGTCGGCCTATGAAATCATCGCGATGGTTGCCGGTTTTATTGTTTTCTGGCCGCTCGGCCTTCTGGCCCTGTTCCTGAAATTGTGGAATGGCGAAATGTGGAAGGGCGCATCGCAGGGCGAAGTTCCCTGGGCCGGCTGGAAAATGCCGTCTTCGGACAAGTGGCGCTCCACAAGCTACGGTTTTGCCTCGTCAGGTAATGCCGCTTTCGATGACTACAAGCGCACGCAGCTTGCCCGGCTTGAGGAAGAGCGGCGCAAACTTGACGAGGAGCAGAAAGCTTTCCGCGAACACCTCGACCGCCTGCGCAAGGCCAAGGATCAGGATGAGTTTGACCGCTTCATGGCGGAGCGCAAGGCGCCGCCGCCGGCCGAACCGCCAGCCACGTAATTCCAACGAGCCCGGAAAGAAATTTCCGGGCTTTTATCTTGCCTTGAGGCCCAGGTAGTGTTCGCGCTGGGCCTTGTTCAATTTTTCGATGGCGTAGCGCAGGATGATGCGCGGCATCGTGGCGGCGTGCTTGTCAAGAAATTTCAGCAACCGCTGCGGATCGCGTTTGCCGGCCTCGCGCAGCCAGCTTCCCACCGCCTTCTGCACCACTTCTTCCGTATCGTTCACAAGGATTTCGGCAATTGCAAACGTGTCGTCGAGATCATTCTGCCGGATAAAGAAATAGGTACTGACGATGGCAGTGCGGCGCTCGTGCGGGTTGGTGGAGCGGGCGAGCTTGTAGAGAATTTTGCGGGGCTTATCTGCAAGATAGCCGCCCACCACGTAAGGGGCGCTGCGGTCCACCAGGTCCCAGGTATCGATCCGGTCGTGACGCTTGATGTAGAGATCGAACAGCGCCTTGCGCTCGGCCTCGGTGGTTGATTTGGCGCGGGCTTTCCAGTCCATGATGCTGACGGCGCCCACGCGCATTTCGTGGCGTGGGAGCTCCAGCAGTTTTTCAATTTCCGCCGGTGGCATGCCTGTGAATTCCTTGGCCAGGGCAAAGATTTTTCCCATGGGAACCCTCTCTGATTTGCCCAGGCGTTTGGCAAATTCGGCGGCGAGCAGTTTATCTTGCACGCCTTACGGCGTCACAAGCTTGGTCGGCATTTCCATCAGGGAAAACTCGGCGTGCTCGCAGCTCACATCGGGATTGGTGGGGCTGAACATGCCATTCGGGTTGTCCTTGAACAGCCAGGCATGCAGGTCATAGTGGTGGAACATTTGGGGGATGAGCGGCTCATGGCCCTCCATCGGACCCTGGAAGGGCTGGCCCAAAAGAACCGGGCGCTCCTTGGCCACCGCCAGGGGCACCAGCCATTCGGCCGCCACCAGCTTGAGCTTTCCTTTGCCCAGCGGCTCATAGATCAGCACATTGGGCTTGGCGGGGTCGAGCGGGCCCTGGATCGTGAGGTTGACGAAGTGAATGCCCATGGCGCCCTTGGCGTAATTCAG
>JACMJT010000158.1 GCA_014380505.1 Hyphomicrobiales bacterium
CACCGCCGCCGCTGTGAGCACGGTGTCGAAGCGCCGCCACACCGTATAGCGCTGCAGCACCGCGTCACCGCCGTGATCCAGGCCAAGTGCCGCTGCTTCATGAATGCATTCGGCTAGTGCTGCAACATCCCTGAGGCCCAGATTGAAGCCAAGCCCTGCGAGAGGATGAAGCACATGCGCCGCATCCCCCACCAGTGCGAGGCGCGGCCCCACAAACTCCTCCGCGATAAAAACCGACAACGGATATCCGTGGCGGCCCCCGATGACGCGAACACCGCCCAGATGATCGCCGAAACGATAGGCAAGCTCCCGATGGAAATCCTCGTCCGGCAAAGACAATATGCGCCGCGCGTCCTCCTTGCGCTCGGTCCACACCAGAGATGAGCGGTTGCCCGGAAGCGGCAGGATTGCAAAAGGCCCCGATTGCGTGAAATGTTCTTCGGCCCGGCCGCCATGGGAAAGATCGTGTTCAACGGTCGCCACGATCGCCATCTGGTCATAATCCCAGCCTCGCATGGCGATCCCCGCGGCCTCCCGCGCCGGGGAGTTGCGGCCGTCCGCCGCCACAATGAGATTGGCGCGGTAATCCGCGCCATCGGCCAGTTGAACGTGGGCGAGGCCTGGACCAAAACCATAGGATGTCACCGCCTTGCCCGTGGCGAAGGTAATGTGCGGTGCTGCCTTGGCACTCTTTAGAAGGCAATGGTGGAGATGGCGATTTTCGACCATATGTGCAGATGGCCCGTTTGGCATTTCGCTTTCGCCAAAATGCAAAAGCACCGGCCGGGCTTCCGCGCTTCCGTCGGTCACGATGATTTCGCTCATCGCTTGTGCCGATGGCGCAAGCGCCTCCCACACGCCCAGCGCCTCGAACATTTTCCGGGCGGATGCCGACACCGCCGTCGCGCGGCCATCGAAAGCGGAGTTGGCGAAGCCTTCCGGATTTTTGGCGTCGAGGACCAGCACCTCCAGGGGACGGCGAACCTGCGGTCCGCCGAGCGCAAGCGCTGCGGCAAGCCCGTTCAGCGCCGCTCCCACCACAATGACATCGAACTTGCCCGACATGGGCCACGTTGATGGCTCCGTTTTGCCCTTGAGCGCAAGAGGCCTGCCCGTGGCTATTATTTAGGCAATAAAGATTCCCTGATGAACGATTGGGCAAAATCGCGGACTATCAGGATTTGCAGCCCAAAAAAATATCGTAATTTCAATATCATAGCGCTTGCCAGCCGGATGGCACGCTTCTTGTTATGCAACCGGATTGCATCAACTGAGGCGTGGGGAAAAATGCGACTGTCAAACATCTTCCGGGGCCTGCCAGCGGGACTCTTGCTGGCGCTATGGCTGCCTATGCCGATGGCGCAAGCGGCCACCATCGACAAGGGCGACACGGCCTGGATGCTCGTTGCCACAACCTTCGTCGTCTTGATGACCGTTCCCGGCCTCGCGCTGTTCTATGGCGGCCTCGTCCGCGGCAAGAATGTCCTCTCGGTGCTGATGCAGGTCCTGGTGATCTTCAGCGTCGTAGCAATTCTTTGGGTGCTCTACGGATATTCGCTGGCGTTCACCGGCAACAATCCTTTCATCGTCGGTTTCTCCAAGGTGATGCTCGCCGGAGTCGGCACCGTTTCGGAAATCGGCACCTTCTCGAAGGAAGTTAATATTCCCGAGTTCGCTTTCATCATTTTCCAGATGACCTTTGCCTGCATCACCCCCGCCCTCATCGTCGGCGCCTTCGCCGAACGCATGAAGTTTTCCGCCGTGCTGTTGTTTACCTTGATCTGGTTCACCTTCGCCTATTTGCCGATGGCGCACATGGTGTGGTTCTGGGCCGGTCCCGATGCCTACACGCTCAACCCCGATAACCTCGCCTACATTTCATCCGTCCTCGGTGAAGATGCCGCGAGGAAGTTCCTCGCCGATCTTGCGGCGGCCACAACAACCGAGGCCAAGACTACTGTCCTCTCGGCCTATGGAACGGCGGTGAATGCCACCAATGGCTATTTGTTCCAGTGGGGCGCCATTGATTTCGCCGGCGGCACCGTCGTTCACATCAACGCAGGTGTTGCCGGACTTGTCTGCGCGCTGATGCTGGGCAAGCGCGTCGGGCTGGGCAAGGACGCCATGGCGCCCCACAACCTGACCTTCACCTTGACCGGAACCGGCCTTCTCCTCTTCGGCTGGTATGGTTTCAATGCCGGGTCCAATCTCGAGGCTAACGGCTTGACGGCGCTCGTCATCCTCAACACCACTCTTGCCGCCGCTGCCGCGGCGCTGGCTTGGGCCGGTGGTGAATGGCTGTTCCGCGGCCACCCGAGCCTGCTGGGCGGGGCATCGGGCGTGATC
>JACMJT010000159.1 GCA_014380505.1 Hyphomicrobiales bacterium
CGAACAGGCCCAGCGCGAAGCTCTGGCCCATGGCGAACTCGATGGCCGAATCGGCGTCGGCGAAGGCTTTAACCCGGTATCCGCAATCGCTCAACAGATCGGCGACACTCGACAGGAGTTCGATGTCGTCGTCCAGCACCAGAATATCCACTTGTTTCGAGGCTTCGGTCATGGCTGTCCAATCGTGATCTTCACACAACCTAACCACGAGTCCGGTGTAGAGGATGTTAAAAACCTCAGGCGTGGATGGCGCGTCCCGCCACCGAAAGGGCGGCTTCCTTAACAGCTTCTGAAAGTGTTGGGTGCGCGTGACAGGTGCGGGCCAAATCTTCCGCCGAGCCGCCGAACTCCATCAGCACGGCCACCTCGTGGATGAGTTCACCCGCCATGGGGCCAACGATATGGCAGCCGAGAACCCGGTCCGTCTTGGCATCGGCCAGCACTTTCACGAAACCATCCGTGGTCTGATTGGCCTTGGCGCGGCCATTGGCAAGAAACAGGAATTTACCCGCCTTGTAGTCGACGCCGGCGGCTTTCAGCTCCTCTTCCGTCTTGCCGACGGCGGCCACTTCCGGCGTGGTGTAGACCACGCCGGGAATGACATCATAGTTCACATGCCCTGCCTGGCCCGCGAGTCTTTCGGCCAGCGCAATACCTTCGTCTTCGGCCTTGTGGGCGAGCATCGGCCCTCGAATGACATCGCCGATTGCATAGACATTCTTAACCGTGGTTTCAAAATGGGGGCTAACCTCTATGCGGCCCTTGCCGTCGCGGGCCACACCTACGTCCTCTAACCCCAGCCCTTCTGTATAGGGAACCCGGCCCACCGCAACGAGCACCACATCGGCGCTAACGATTTCAGCCGCACCTCCGGCCGCGGGCTCGACGCTGAGCGCTACACCACCCTTGGCCCTGCTGGCCGCTGTCACCTTCGAGGAAAGCCTGAAAGTGAAGCCCTGCTTTTGCAGCAGGCGCTGAAAATTCTTGGCCACATCAAGGTCCATGCCCGGCAGGATGCGGTCGAGATATTCGATGACTGTGACCTTGGACCCCAATCGCGCATAGACCGAGCCCAATTCAAGGCCAATCACGCCCGCGCCGATCACGGCGAGATGGGCGGGCACCTTTTTCAGTTCGAGGCCGCCCGTCGAGGACACGATCTGGATCTCGTCAATGTCGATGCCCTTGAGCTTTGCCACATCGGACCCGGTGGCGATTACGATGGCCTTAGTTTCGATGACCTGATCGCCAACCTGCACCTTGGCCGCGCTGATAAGTTTCGCGGCACCCCGGAATACCGTCACCTTGTTTTTCTTGAACAGGAAGTCGATGCCCTTGGTGTTGCCGTCGATGGCCTCCTGCTTGAAACCCATCATTTTTACAAGATCGAAGGACGGCTGCACATTGATGCCCATTTTGGCGAAGGAGTGCCCCGCCTCGGCATAAAGCTCCGAGGCATGGAGCAGGGCCTTGGACGGAATGCACCCGACATTGAGACACGTGCCGCCATGGGTGGCGCGCTTCTCGACGACGGCCACCTTAAGCCCAAGCTGTGCCGCGCGAATGGCGCAGACATAACCGCCCGGGCCGGTTCCAATGATGGTGACGTCGAATTGCTCCGCCATGACGTAATTTTCCTCTTCATCATGGCCGGACTTGATCCGGCCATCCTCTTTGTTGGCCAAAAAAAGATACGCGGGTCAAGCCCGCGCATGATGAGAAGAAAAAATCCTTCATCACAAATCCAGTAATCCTCGCTGCGGGTCCTCAAGCCCCTCCTTGACGCGGACCAGGAACGTCACCGCCTCCTTGCCATCGACAATGCGGTGATCATAGGACAACGCCAGATACATCATCGGGCGGATCGCTACCTGGCCATCCACTGCGATGGGCCGCTCCTGGATCTTGTGCATGCCGAGGATGCCGGACTGGGGCGCGTTGAGAATGGGCATGGACATGAGCGAGCCATAGACGCCGCCGTTCGAGATGGTGAAGGTGCCGCCCTGCATGTCGGCGATCTGCAATTGGCCATCGCGCGCCTTTTTACCCAGGCCGGAGATGGTCTTCTCGATCGTGGCGAAAGACATGGTGTCGGCGTCGCGCACAACAGGCACCACCAGACCCTTGTCGGTGCCAACCGCCACGCCGATGTTGTAGTAATTCTTGTAGACGATGTCCTCGCCGTCGATCTCGGCATTGATCGCCGGAATTTCCTTGAGGGCCTGGATGCAGGCCTTGACGAAGAAGCTCATGAATCCGAGTTTCACGCCGTGCTTCTTCTCGAATACTTCCTTGAACTGGTTGCGCAGGGACATCACCGCCGTCATGTCGGCCTCGTTCCAGGTCGTCAGCATGGCCGCCGTGTTCTGCGCATCCTTGAGGCGGCGCGCGATGGTCTGGCGCAGCCTCGACATTCGAACCCGTTCCTCACGCGCCCCATCGCCCGCTTGCGACGGCGCTCGAACCGCCGGCGCTGGCGGAATGACCAGCGGCTTTGCTTCCGCCGTGGCGGGTTTAGCCAGATGCTCGATCACGTCGCCCTTGGTGATACGGCCATCCTTGCCGGATCCAGCCAACGCCCCAGTGTCGACTTTGTTCTCCTCCGCCATCTTGCGCACG
>JACMJT010000160.1 GCA_014380505.1 Hyphomicrobiales bacterium
CATCTGGTACGAGGCCTCACTCTGGGCTCTCTGAAAGAGTAGGAACGGGACGACACCAACATAAAAGCTACGGGAGGATCACATGAGTTTCAGGTACCACGACAAGCTCTCCTTCATCGCCGATGCAGCGCGGGATTTTGCGGCACGGCGCATCAGCAAGCGCGACTTCCTGCGCAAGACCGCTTTGGCGGGTGTCGGGTTTTCGGCATTCGCTGCAGGAATGCTGGGCTCCGGCCGCCGCCGTGGCCGCTTCTCCGGCACTCCCGCCGAGGCGCAGACACCCGATGATGTGGCCAAGTGGCTCAAGGACGTGGGCGGCCAGTTCAAGGGCGCCAAAGTGCGCTACACGTCGGAAGCAACGCCTCCCACCGTGGTGTTGAACCAGATCAAGAACGAATTCACCGAGCTCACCGGCATTGAGGTTGAGGTGGAAATCGTTCCGCTCGAACAGGTGCTGGCCAAGGCCACGCAGGATGTTCAGGGCCAGCTCGGCACTTACGACGTCTATTATCTCGACCAGTCCTGGGTCGCGACGTTCTCGCAGGACACGATCGACCCGGTCCAGTACTACAACGACAAACCGGACCTTGCCATGCCGGGCTTCGACTGGGACGACTTCTCCAAGCCGCTGGTCGATGGCCTGGCGCTTTATGACGGCAAGTGGGCCGGCATTCCCTTCGATATCCCGATCTTCATCACCATGTACCGCAAGGACATCCTCGAGAAGCACGGCATTGCGCCGCCAACCACGGTTGAGGACTACACCGCGGCGGTGAAGGCGGTCACCGAAGCGGAAAAGGCCAATGGTGTTTACGGCACCGGTCTTCAGGCCAAGTCGGGCCACTATTCGCTGAACTGCGACTGGACCCAGGCCATCTGGAACGAGGGCGGCTCGATCTTCACCAAGGACAAGAAGTTCTCCGGCAACGACGAAGCGGGCGTCCGCGGCCTGCAATGGTATCAGGAGATGTTGAAAAACTCGCCGGCACAGTCCACCGCCTCCACCTGGGACGGACAGTTCCAGATGATGCAATCGGGCCAGGTGGCCCTGATCAACAGTTGGGATGAGTTCTTCCCTGGTCTCGATGCCGACGATTCCAAGGTCAAGGGCCTGTGGGAGCCGCTGCGGCCGATCACCGGCAAGCCGCTGCGCGCAGTTGCCGATGCGGGCTTCGGCGAAATCCCCAATAACGGCCACCAGGGCGGCTCTATCCTCGGCCTGTCGAAATATTCCAAGAACATCGATGCCGCGTGGATCTTCATGCAGTGGGCCTGCTCCAAGGACGTGATGACCCGCTGCACGCTCTTGGGCGGTTTTGCTCCCATGCGGGTTTCTTCCTTCGAAGATCCGCGCGTCAAGGCCAAGGCCGTCGTTGGCCCCGGCACCACGCGCCATCTCGAAATCGTGAAGTGGACCATCGACAATGCCATCGCGTCCGAGCCTGACATGCCGCTGTGGGCCGGTTTCTCGAACAACGAAATCCCGGTCGAACTGGGCAAATTGCTCACGGGCCAGGACTATGGCGGCGATGCCAAGAAGTGCATGGATACCGTGGCCTCCCTGATCGACAAGGCCGTCGCCGACGCGGGCCTCTAAATGCGTGAGCCGCGCTAGCGCGTTCATGCGCGTTACAACTCACCACGCTTGTCATCCCCGGGACAAGTCCGGGGATGACAACGTTTTGAGTGTTGCCGCGCGATGACCAAGGATTTTGTAATAGGCATTGATTCATCGACAACGGCCACCAAGGCGATCGCCTGGGACCGGAACGGCAACGCCCTAGGCGAAGGGCGCACCGCCATCCCGCTTGCCACGCCGCAGCCCGGCTGGTTCGAGCAGGACGCCGCCGATTGGTGGAATTCCACGGTTGCGGCGTTGCGCGAACTGGGCGCCAAGATCGATTTTACCCGTGTGGCCGCACTCGCCATTTCCAACCAGCGCGAAACCTTTGCCCAGTTTGACGCAGAGGGCGCAGCACTTCGTCCCGGCACTCTTTGGCTCGATTCCCGCGCCACCGCCGAAGTGGTTGAACTTTCCCATCACATCGGCACCGATCGCATTCATGAAATTTCCGGCAAGCCGCCCGACGTGGTGCCATGCCTCTATCGCTGCGCGTGGTTTCGAAAGCACATGCCGGAGATGTGGCGCGCCATGGCCATGACATCGGAGGTGCACGGCTATCTGGCCTTCAAGCTCACAGGCCAATGGGTCACCTCGACCGCCTCTGCCGATCCCATGGGCCTGCTCGATCTTGCGAGCCACGACTGGTCTGATGAACTTCTCGCTGCCGTGGGTCTCGACCAGTCCCGCCTTCCGAAACTCTTCTTACCCGGAGAGGTCATGGGTCAAGTGATGCCTACAGCGGCTGCGGCGACCGGGGTGATTGCGGGGACGCCGGTAATCGCCGCCGGCGG
>JACMJT010000161.1 GCA_014380505.1 Hyphomicrobiales bacterium
AAGAGTAGTTGAGCGACACTTGATCGAGTGCCCGGGGCACACCGCCTTCAAATTTTTTGCCACCCGAGGGCCGTTCAGTCACCGCGGCGAGATCGTTGAAATCACCGAAGGTGCGGCTGGTGGCGACCGTCGCACCGAAGTTTCCGAATTGCCCTTCCCACCCGGCGTGAATAAAGACACCCGCGTCGCCCTCGTGAAGGCTGCCCGCCACGGCTGCGCTGAAGAGGCCGAGGGGGCCTCCCGACACGAGAGCGCCGACACCAACATCGATAAGACTGGAGCTGGCCTCCACATGGGCTTCGCCGGTCACGATATCGTTGATGCCGTAACGCAGACTGGCAAGCCCTACCGGGCTATCGTCGTATCCGAAGGATTCATTACCGAAATCGCGCCGCACGACGCCCGCTTCAATTGAAAAATCGTAGAGGTGCTGCTTGAGCAAATCCGGCGAGCTGTAGAATTCCTGTTCGGTTTCAATTTCGCGGCCGGTGGCGTCGGTCAGCACCACGCGGGCCGTGCCGGAACGGGTGTAGACCGGCAGGCTATCGATCCGGAAGGGCCCGGGCTGAACGTCGCTGGAATAGGCCTGCACGCCGCCGATGAAGACCTTCAAGGTGGAAGGAACCTCGGCGCTGCCTTCGATCAACGGCAGCGGCATGGTGAGGAGATCGGGCCGCAGATCGAAATTGCGCCGCACCTGCGCGCCGCCCAAACGAATCGGCCGCGTCCAGTTCAGGCCGCCGCTGACGATGTCTCCCAGATGATAGGAGCGCATCGAATTCTGGTCCGAATAGGTCCAGGTGGTGTCGAGCCGCAGCGCGGTGAAATCCGAAAAGGTTGTGGTGCCGATGATTCCGGTTTGCCGGAGGGTACCAAACCTGGAAAAGGCGCGGGCATCAAGCGACAGCGAACCGCCATCGCTGGCGGCGCGCACGTCGGGGATGTCGTAGCCGGCCGAGGCATAGGCCGTGTAATTGAGGACAACGCCAGTGCCGCTCTCGGCATTGACGACTTCTCCGCCAGCGCCGCCATCGAGGTCCCTCGCGAGCCGCGACGAGTTCGGCAGCTCAAGTTCGATCGACTGGCCGGATTCATCGTAGACGTAGGAAACGCCCGCCAGCGTATCGAGGACGATCATCTCATCGGGCGCACCATCGCCCGGCACGGCGACGCCAAGCTCCACCAGCTCCGAACGCGGCGAAGCGATCTTGCCATCGGGCATCTGTACGAATGCCGCAATTAGATTCAAAGGGTATCCGTTCACACGGACATCGAGCTGGAGTTGAACTTGTTCGGAGTCAGCCGGCTCCGCCCTCGCTAACGGCGAGTTCAGGAGCAAAGCGATCAGTACGGCCAGTCCGGCTCTAGTTCGCCGCCACCACCTTTGCTGTCGCTTCAATAGGCCCATTGTCGCCCTGAGCTGTGATCTTGATTGTGCCGCCGGCTGCGATTGCCTTGGATGCGCCCTTGACGGTCCATTGCTTCGACGATTGGCCGAGGACATAGCCGGCGAGGCCCTCTCCAATCCTGATGATCTTGCCAGCGCCATTCACCACGGCCAACGATGCCAGGCGGACGCGGCGCCCACCGGAATTTTCAGCCTTGAGAACAAGCTGTCCCTTCACGACCGATGCCTGCCATGACAGGTCCACATCCTCGCCGGTTTTCGAGAAGAAGACCGGAATCGAATAGCGGACGGAGAAGCCGACACCGGCTTGACCCGCCTTCACCGGCTTTGGCAATTCATCGACGATGAGACGATAGGTTTCTTCCGTGGCCGCCGGCGCCTTGCCGAGGCGGACCACGCGAATGACGCTCTTTTTTCCGGGAGCGAGTTTGACGGCGGGCGGACTGGCGACCACATCCGTGGTCGGGATCAGTTCATCCTGGCCATTCAGTTGCACCCACTTGAAGATTCGAATTTGGGCATTGATGAGATCGCCGCCTGTATTGTTCAGCGTGACCGTAGACGCGGCCCCTGGAGCCGGCACTTCAATGTTGATCGGCATGATCTGCAATGAGGACGCAGATGCAACGCCGGTTGCGGCGATAATAGCCGTCGCCGCGAGAAGGCCGGAAATCCAGGAGCGCATCGCAATCACTTAGTAGTTGACGTAGAGAACGCGGTTTTCAGTGTAGAGCGCCGCAGGCGGAGTGACCTGCGAGGGCAGCGTGCCGCTGATGGTGAAGTTGACGGCACCCGTGCCGCCGCCACCAGACAGAGCCGCACTGTAGGCCACGTCTTCAGCGCCGTTCACCATCGTGCTGGTGTAGGCGGTGACCGCCGGTCCAACGGCGGCGAACGACATGGTGAAGGGCGTGCCGGCAGAGCAGTTGACGGCCACGTTCGACGTAGCGGTTTCCGTGCCGACGATGACGCCGACGTTGCCGAAGTCGAGGTTCGAGGCAGTAACGATGCAGGCCGTCTGGATGTTGACGCGGGCCTGAAAGTTGGCGCTCGTCTGGGCCGCATAGGCATGAGAAGCACTCAAAAGCGCCGCCGAGGCGGCGAGAGGAATCAGATATTTACGCATGACACTTCCTATCTTGTTTTCCACATGTTGCCGGAAACAACAGTTGCGCTGGAGGATTGTGTCCACGAGAGCCCATCGCCGTTCCCTACCGCTTTGCTACCTCACTTTGCTTTAAGTTGAGGTGCATAAACGTTATTAAACGGCCCATAAGGAACCGCCCCGATTTGAATCACCCGGTTTGCAAATCCCTATGAGTCAATGGCTTGCGAAGGCCGGCGGCGGAGGCCGAGCCAGGCATCATATCCCATGCCGCCGACAACGAGCGCCGTTCCCAGGCCATCTATTAAGGTAAATGATTCATTCAAGATGAGAACTGCCAGGTAAATGGTGAAGAGCGGCGACACCATCGAGATCATCGCGGTGGACTGGGCGCCGATCCGCCCCATGCCGGCGTTGATCATGAAGGACGGCACGACGGTGGCGAGAATGCCGGTCAGCGCGGCAAGCACGAGGTAGCGGGGCGATACCGCAAGCTCCGCCGCGTTCCGCAAAATGAAAAAATGCGCAAGGCAGGCAAGGGAGGTGCCGGTAAGAGCAAGTGCGGTGAACAGAACGCTGCCCACATGGGCGATCATGCCGGTCGCCCACAACTGATATATGGCGAAAGACAGCGCCGAGCCGAGCACCAGCAAAGTACCGAGTGGCACATTTGAGCCGCCATCGGGAATGTCGGCGACGAAAACCAGCGCCAACCCGGCATAGCTGACGCCGGCGGCAAGCAGATTGCCGGCGGTTATCCGCGCGCCGAAGAATGCCGCGGCGATCAAGATCAGAAAAACCGGATAGGTGAACAACACGAGCCGCTCAAGCCCGGCGGAAACATGGATGAGACCTTCGAAATCGAGGATCATCGCCAGATAGCCGAAAACGCCGAGCATCAGTATGCGGACGATCATCGGCGCGCCGACCGGAGCCAGGTGCGCCCGGCGGCGCCGTACCAGCGCATGAATGCAGACAGCCGCGAAAAACGGCAGGGAGAAAATCATCCGCCAGGTGAGCACGAGCAAGGCGTCGGGATTTTCGACATAGGCCAGCTTGACGAAAATCGCCTTGGACGAAAACATAGCTGTGCCGGCGAGCGCCAGCAGGTAACCCGTCATGAGCCGCCGCCGATCCATGGGTCACGGTTTATAGGGACCAGGCGCCACCGTCTCGCCAATCCCGCGCAGGGCAGGCATGCGCATCCACTTTCCCCGCGGCTTCCGACTCTGGTACGCTGGAACGATCAGGAGTACCCCATGGCCCCTCTGCCCATCGTTTTTCGTTCCGCCACCGACTTGGCCCGGCTTCTCAAGGCGCGTAAAATTTCGGCGCGCGAACTGCTCAACCTGTGCCTTGACCAATATGCCCGGCACAACGATACGCTAAACGCGGTGATCGTGACCGACGTCGACCGCGCCCGCAAGGCCGCCGCCGCCGCCGACCGGCGGCTCAGGGCGGGCAAGCCCATAGGCCCTTTCGATGGCGTGCCGATGACCGCCAAGGAATCCTTCGACTGGGCCGGCACCCCTTCAACCTGGGGCGCGCCGCACCTCAAGGACAATATCGCGGAATCAGACGCGGTGGCGCTGAAGCGGCTCACCGATGCGGGGGCCGTGATGTATGGCAAGACCAATGTGCCGCTCATGCTCTCCGACTGGCAGAGCTTCAACGATATTTATGGCACGACCAGCAATCCGTGGGACCCTGCCCGCGCGCCCGGCGGTTCATCGGGCGGTTCCGCGGTGGCGCTGGCGACGGGCATGAGCGCCCTTGAAATCGGCTCCGACATCGGCGCCTCGATCCGTAACCCCGCGCACTATTGCGGCGTCTATGGCCACAAGCCAACATGGGGAGTGGTGCCCAAACGCGGGCAGTATTTGCCAGGCGTCGTGCATCCGACAGACATATCGGTGGCGGGGCCGCTTGCCCGTTCGGCCCGCGATCTCGCAACCATGATGAAACTGCTGGCAGGCAGCGACGGCATCGATGCCCGTGGGGTGACCATCAAACTTCCGCCGGCAAAACAAAACTCGTTCAAGGATTTCCGCGTGGCCGTCCTGCTCAGCGATCTGGTAAGCGAGGTCGATCAGCCGGTGCAGGACCTGATTGCTGAGCTTGCGAAATTTCTCGAACGCCGGGCTCGCAAGGTATCGCTCACCGCACGGCCCGATTTTTCCACCCGCGAGGCTATGGATGTTTATATCGCACTTCTGCGCTCGGCCACGAGCCGGCGGCAGACGGACGAGGACTTCACGCAGAATACCGCCATCGTCGCGGGCTTTGCCGAAGCTGACCAGAGCTACTATGCGAATATGACAAGAGCCTATGTCTTGCCGCACCGCTCGTGGCTGATGGTCAACGAACGGCGCCATCAGATGCGGCTCCTGTGGGACCGGTTCTTTGAGGACTGGGACGTGCTGCTGTGCCCGGCCGCGGCATCGGCGGCGTTTCCTCATGACCATGAGGGCGACCGGCATGAGCGCACCATCCTCGTCAATGGCAAGCAAGTTCCGACCACGGATCAATTATTCTGGGCGGGATATTCCGGATGTTTCCTGTTGCCCTCGACGGTGGCGCCGCTTGGGCTTACGCCGCAGGGTCTGCCGTCGGGCGTGCAAATCATACCCGGCAATACGGCGACTACACATCGATCCGCTTTGCGGAGCTAATCGAGCGCGAATACGCCCGCTTCATTCCACCGCCGGGGTATGCGTGATCACCCTGTCGAAGAATTCGAGTTCCCGTGCCCAGGTCGCTTCTTCGAACAAGACCTCGTGGCCGAAGCCCGCGATGAGGGCGATCTCTTTCGGCTCATTGGCCGCAGCAAAGAGAGCCTTGCCATATTCAACGGGGATTAGCGTATCGGTCTCGCCGTGAATGACCAGCAGGGGTACTGTGACGGCGCCAATGTAATCGATTGAACGGAATTGATCCTTCATCAGCAGGCGGACAGGCAGCCACCAGTAGATCGGCGCGGCAATATCGGCTGTCGATGTATAGGGGGCTTCCAACGCAATCGCGCCCACCGGTTTTTGGGCGGCAAGCTGAACCGCGACGCCGGTTCCCAGCGATTCACCCAGCACGGCGATCTGCGCTGGCGCCACGCCCTGCGCGACCAGCCATTCGTATGAAGCGATGGCATCGGCGAGGAAGCCCCGTTCGGAAATTTGGCCCGTGCTGCCGCCGAAACCGCGATAGGACACATAGAGCACGCCGAAGCCGCGCCCGGCGTAATACTGAAATCGCTTCGGCCTGTCGCCGATTTCGCCGGCATTGCCATGGAAATAAATGATGGTGGGCCGCCCCGGTTTGGCGGCGGCATACCAGGTGACGATGCGCTCGCCATCGGGGGTGTCCAGAAGATTGACCTCAACGCCGGAAAGACCCACGGCTTGCGGAGTGAGGCCCTTGTTTTCCGGATGATATTGCAGGCTGCGCTGGAATAAATACATGACCAGCATCACACCGGCGTAACCAATCAGGAAAACCAGGGCAAATTTGCCCAGCGCCGTCATGGCCCAACCAGCTTGGCCGGTGTGGCCGTATCGCTGGTCCAGCACCAGACGGCGAGCAGGGGATGGATCGTTGTCTTCGTGGCGTGAATAACGTTGGGCCGGTGCCAAATGGTATCTCCGGCCGGTTTTGCTTCGAAAGTTCCCTCGTTGCGCTTCCACTCCGAGGGACCGGTGAGCGGCCAGTAGAGTTCGGGTGCCGGATGATAATGGTCCTTATAGTGGCGGTGGGGCCCCAGCATTATGAGGCCCAGCAGAAAATCGCGGCCGGGGAAAAATCCGTGGGGGCCGATGATCTGACTCCATCCATAATTTTCGAGAAAGCCTTCACCCAGATTACTGTCGTTGTAGCTCGCCGATTGCCGCCATCGCAGATGATCGGCAACCGCCGCAAGTGCCGCGGCAAGGTCTGCATCGAACAGCATGGACTCGGCCGTGCATTGGGCGAAATGGCGGAGGACGGGCAATTGCGTTGGCTCGGGCGCGCGAAAATGAGACTGACCGAGAGCTTGCTGCGACAACCCCTCCAGCACTTCGTTCACGCCTTCGCCGGAGCGGGCGTGAAGGCCCCGGGCAATCGCGCCGACCAGCCACTGGGCATTCTCGAAAAGGGTTTGACTCACGCTGGCCTTCTAGCATCGGCAATGATGCGAGGTACCATGTTTTGGCGGCAGCGTTAATTGGCGATTCTCAGCCTTATGATATCCCCGGCCCCGTGATCTCCTTGAGGAGCTTCCGGTAGATGGCGTCGCCATAGGCATCGTAGTTGTTGGCCGGCATGACGAAATGGCCCTCGCCGCCCGCCACTTGCTCCTCGAAATAAATATCAAGCGTGGGCCACTCGTTGAGAATTGTAAGGCCGTTGATGGTGATGCCGGACGCCACAACGCGGTCGCGGGCGGCGTCCACTGGAGCGCCGATATTATTGCGGCCGTCGGTGGAGACGTCGATGACCCGGCGCTCGGCGGGGGGCGCTGTGGCGAACAGCGCTTGCCCATAGATCAAGGCGGCCGAAATAGAGGTGCCGCCCTCGGCTAGACGCCGCGGCATCCTTGCGAGAATGTGGCCGACTTCGTCGGCGTCGGCATCGCCCGCCACGATGGTCCAGGGCAGAACCACCATCTGGTTGCCCTCATCGGACCATTGCATGACGATGACGGCGATGCGCTGCCGGTGGCCGGCCTGGATCGCCTTTCTGACCTCGGGCCGCAGGAATGCGCGGCCCAAACCTTCCATCTGCAGGCGGAATTCCACGGCATCGACGCTGAACGAGCAATCGACGGCGAGCACCAGGGCTAAATCGACGGCCGAATCCTGCGCCTCGCCGGCGGGCGGGGGCATGAGCAGCGTGAGCGCCAGCGCCAGAACCGCGCCGCACCGCGACAACCATCCCTTGCCAAGCCGGGCAGCCATTCGCATGCCTCCAGTGGGGCCAATTCTATTGCGCAACGAACCCTGAGGGAAGCGCTTTGTCCACTTGACCCGGGCGATATAGATGGCCAGATATAGCGCATGAACGACATGACCTTGCCCATTGCCGCGGGTGCTGCGCCCCTGATCGATCCGTTTGGGCGTCACATCACGTATTTGCGGGTGTCGGTCACCGACCGTTGCGATTTCCGCTGTGTTTACTGCATGGCGGAGGACATGACCTTCCTGCCGAAGAAGGATCTCCTGTCGCTGGAGGAACTGGACCGGGTGTGCAGCGCCTTCATCGACAAGGGCGTGACTAAGATCAGGCTCACGGGCGGCGAGCCTTTGGTGCGCAAAGGCATCATGACCTTGGTCGAAGCCCTCGGGCGGCATTTGCGCTCGGGCGCTCTCGATGAATTGACGCTCACTACCAACGGCAGTCAGTTGGCTAAATATGCTTCCGAACTTGCGGCACATGGCGTGCGCCGCATCAATGTCTCGGCCGACACGCTCGACCACGCAAAGTTCAAGAAGATCACGCGGTGGGGCGATCTCGCCAAGGTGAAGGAAGGTATCCGAGCGGCGCAAGGCGTCGGGCTTGCGATCAAGATCAATGCGGTGGCCCTGAAGGGCGTGAACGATGCGGAAATCCCCGACATGATCCGCTGGGCTCATGGCGAGGGCATGGACCTGACGCTGATCGAAACCATGCCCTTGGGCGATATCGATGGGGACCGGACCGACCAATATCTCCCGTTGTCGGTGGTGCGGGCCAATCTGATGGAGCAGTTCACGCTCGAGGACATTCCCTACAAGACCGGAGGTCCCGCCCGTTATGTGAGGGTCAAGGAAACCGGTGGACGCTTGGGCTTCATCACGCCGCTCACCCATAATTTCTGCGAAAGCTGCAACCGGGTGCGGTTAACCTGCACCGGCACGCTTTACATGTGCCTTGGCCAGGAAGATGCGGCCGACCTGCGGGAACCGTTGCGGGCTTCCGAAGGCAACGGGCTGCTCAATTCGGCTATCGATGAAGCCATCTCCCGCAAACCCAAGGGCCATGACTTCATCATCGACCGGCGCCACAACAAGCCAGCCCTTTCCCGCCACATGAGTGTGACGGGTGGTTGATGCCACCAGCCAACATTCGTTAACGCATCAATCCAGCCTTCCGTAGCGCATCCTCAATGACCGCTCTGACGCCTGTGCCGGGGGAAGACGGGGGTATTCGCTCCTTCTGGTCCAGCGGCCGGGTCTTCACCAAGTGGGGCTTCGGGAGCTTTTCAACCGTGGCGATCTCGGCCTTCGGTTTCGCCCGAACTTTCCTGACCGCTTTATTTTCGCCGGACTTCACGATTCCCCAGAACCGCGCAATATGCCGCGTCGAAGATATTCCGACATTCAGCATGAACGGTCCGGCGTTTCCCAATCCATCATCGCCGGTGGTTTTAAGCGCCGCGCCGTGGCCCATTCCGGCAATGATGTATTCCTCAATGAGCACTCTGCCCTCGCTATTGGACCATACCCGCCGTTTATGACCGTCAATGATTTCCGTTCGTGCGGGGGTTTTGTGCATCCCATGAACGGTCAGCCACTGTCCGATGATTGCAGCGGCGTTGGAGGGATCAACCGTTTTATCCGCTGAGCCCTGCCATACCGAGACAGTTGGCCAGGGACCTTTATGCGTGGATGCACCTCTCACCAACCCATTCAAGTGCAACCTCGAGGAGCCTCCGTCACCGCGCATGCTTTCGAAGGCTTCGGGAATCGTTGCAGCACTTCCGTAGGGAAGACCCGAGAGAATGGCGCCGCCGGCAAATACATCGGGATATGCCGACAGCATTACTGCGGTCATGGCACCCCCTGCCGAAAGCCCGGTGACAAAAATCCGGCGGCGGTCAATACCATGGGTGAGAACGAAAGTTTCGACCATCTGGCGAATAGACAGTGCCTCGCCCCCGTCCCGCCCGATATCGCCGGGAACGAACCAGTTGAAGCAGAGATTGGCATTGTTGGCGCGCTGCTGCTCGGGAAACAGCAGCGCGAATCCTTCGCTGTCGGCCAGCTCCGACCAGCCGGAGAAATGATCGTAGCCAGCCGCTGTCTGGGTACACCCATGCAGCACGACAACCAGGGGAGCGGCTTGGGGGAGTTGGTGGGGGATATAAAATCTTGATCGCAAGGCACCCGGATTGGCGCCGAAATTGGATAGATCCGACAACCGATCATCAACGTCAGTATTGATAAGTGGTGCTTGGCCTGCGCGAAATGCCTGAAGGCGAGCGATGGTTTGAGCCAAGCTTTTCAATTTGGAGTCCTCGCCAACAAAACGTCTGCGACTCGGAGTCTCGCCGCACGAAACTATATCATTGCTGCAGTGCACAATCACAAGGGGTTGCATGGCTGCCATTTGTGGTTCTGGCTGGACAGGCGCGATACGCCGCTGAATAAGCGTAATATGCCACAGCGATTTCTCCCACAGCACACAACGCTTCGTTCCGGGTTATTCATGGTCTTAGCCATGGGGAGCTTTGTGGCGAACGACACGATGGTGAAACTGGTGGGGACCAGTCTTCCGGTGGGTGAGATTATAGCCCTTCGGGGCATCATGGCGGTGCTGTTCATCGCCGTCATTTGCGCTGCCCACGGAGTTCTCTCCAGCTTGCCGCAATTGCGCAACAGAAACGTTCTGACGCGAGCCTCCCTCGATCTCGTCGCCACCATCCTGTTCATTACCGCCCTCATGCATATGCAGATCGCGAATTTAACGGCGGTGCTGCAGGCAGTGCCGCTGGCGGTGGCGCTGCTTTCGGTCTTGTTTCTCGGAGAAAAAGTGGGCTGGCGGCGAACCCTGGCAATCGTGCTGGGGTTCATTGGCGTGCTGCTCATCGTGAAACCCACGCCGCAAACTCTTACCCAGTACGACTTTTTTGCATTGCTTGTTGTCGTTGCCGTGGCTGTCCGCGATCTCGTCACCAGGAACATCCCCGCGCGCGTGCCCACCCTGATCGTGGCCCTGGCCAACGCGGTGTTTGTGACATTGGGCGGGATGATGCTTTTGGCGTTCGAGGGCTATGTGCTGCCGCAGGCCTGGCAGATCACTTGTCTGGCGGTGGCCGCGGTCTTCCTTGCTTCCGGCTACATGTTCATGGTGGCAACGCTGCGGCTCGGCGAACTCTCGGCCACGGCACCCTTCCGCTATACCATCATGATATTTGCCATCATGTCTGGCGTTATGGTGTTTGGCGAGTATCCGGACTGGTTAGCTATCATGGGAATGGTGCTGATCGTGACCACCGGCCTTTATGCGGCGCATCGGGAAGCGCAGCTTAAAGATATTTCCAGAATGCCACTGCCGTGAGACACACGGCCCACACAAGAATGCCGCGCCGTATCGCATGGTGCGAGAGCCGTTTTGCGAAACTCACGGCGCCATAGCCGCCCGAGATGGCACCCGCCATCATCACCAGCGATGGCAACCAGCGGATAATTCCGGCCCACGCGAAAATCGCAATCGAAATCATCGTCAGCAGGGTGACCGTGATATTGCGGATGGCATTGGCCTGGTGAATGTCCATATGGGAGAAAATCGAATAGATCGCGAACATGACGATGCCCATGCCGAGGCCGAAGTACCCGCCATAAACAAAAACGATAAATTCCAGCGCGAACGACAGCGCGACCCAGCGGCTTCCATCGAAGGCGAAATTGCGCTCCAGCCTGATCTTGAGCCACGGTCCAACCGCGAAGGACAGCGTGGCGAACAACAGGAGCCACGGTATCACCTTCCGGAATGAGGCTTCGCCTGTGTAGATAAGAATGGCCGATCCGATGATACCGCCCAAGGCTGCAAGCACCAAGCGGAGGCCCAAGTGCTTCTTCACGCTGGCCAGTTCGCCGCGATAGACAAAGGTGCCGACAACATTGGCCGGCAGCAATGCCACATAATTGGAAGCGTTCGCCTCGATCTCGCTCAATCCCGCTGCCACCAGCAACGGAAAGGTCATGAACCCAGCACCTCCCGCCATGACGTTAATGAGGCCTGCGACCACGCCGCCCGCAAACAACAGAAGGATTTCGAACAATTCCACGTGATAGCCTTATTCTTGGAGGGAGGAACAGTCTACAAGCCTGCCATACGCAAAAGGAGTAACAGCGTTGCGCGCCAGATTACGAAGCCTCGCCACCGCCGTGCCGGACCACACGCTGAAGACCGAGGACGTAATGCGCGAGGCGGCCACGATTTTCGCCGGCCGCCATGTGGATTTCGACCGCATGATGCCGGTCTTCGCCAACACCGGCATCGACTGCCGCTACTCCGTCAAGCCCTATGCCTGGTTCAGGGGCGAGCAAGGCTGGCCGGAGCGGACGCAAGCCTTTATCGACGGCGCCTCAGAATTGTTTCGCCGCGCCGCCACGTCTGCACTTGCAAAAGCTGGTGTTGATGCAGGTGAGGTCGATACGATCGTCACCGTTTCATCGACGGGCGTGGCGACGCCGTCGATCGAGGCCCGCGTGCTGCATGAGATGGGATTTCGCGACGATGTGGCGCGCGTACCGGTGTTTGGGCTTGGCTGCGCGGGCGGCGTTTCCGGCCTCTCGCTGGCGGCACGCCTGGCGGAAGCATCACCCGGCTCCACCGTGCTGATCGCGGTGATCGAGCTCTGCACGCTGGCTTTCCGCCCAGATGAAATGACCAAGTCGAACATCGTCGCCACCGCGTTGTTCGGCGATGGGGCAGCGGCGTGTGTCGTATCCACGGTGGGCGAGGCCCACGGTGAGATCGAACATGCGGGCGAACATACCTGGCCCGGCACGATCGACGTGATGGGCTGGCGCATGGACCCGCAAGGATTTGGCGCAATCTTTTCACGCAGTATTCCTGATCTGGCGGCCACGGATTTGCGGCCAGCGGCGGACGCCTTCCTGACGCGCCACGGCCTGTCGCTCACCGATGCAGGCGCCTTCTCGTTCCATCCGGGCGGCGCTAAAGTGATCACGGCGCTGGAGCAGGCCTTCTCGCTGGAACAAGGGCAATTGCAGGACGAGCGCACGGTGCTTGCGGGTTATGGCAACATGTCGG
>JACMJT010000162.1 GCA_014380505.1 Hyphomicrobiales bacterium
CGTGTGATTGGAAAGAACGCTCACCGGAAGATCGACCGTGACGCGGCTTCCCGGTTCGATGCCGTGATTGCCGATATGAAAGGGTTTCATCCCTTGCCCCGGGTGCGCGTGTGATCGGGCTTGGCGTTCTTTTCAAGAAACACGATGATGGCCTTGGCCACATCGACACTCGTGGTCTTTTCGACGCCCTCGAGACCGGGCGATGAATTCACTTCCATGACAACGGGGCCGTTGTCCGAGCGCAGCATGTCGACACCCGCCACGTTGAGCCCCATGGAGCGCGCGGCCTTGAGCGCCGTTGCCTTTTCCAAGGGTGTTAGCGTGGCCGTCGTGGCGGTGCCGCCGCGATGCAGGTTGGAGCGGAAGTCGCCCTTGGCCCCGGAGCGTTCCATGGTGGCGACGATCCGCCGTCCGACCACGAAGGCGCGAATGTCCTTGCCCTCGGCTTCCTTGACGAAGGACTGGACGAGAATGGCGATATCGGCGCCGTGGAACGCCTCGATCACCGAGCGCGCCGATTTGTGGGTTTCACCCAGCATCACGCCGATGCCTTGCGTTCCCTCCAGCAGCTTGATGACCACGGGTGCTCCGCCGGCGATTTCGATCACGTCGTCGGTGCGCGTTGAATCCTTGGCGAAGGCCGTGACCGGCAGCCCCACGCCGTCCCGCGCCAGAAGTTGCAGCGAGCGCAGCTTGTCGCGCGAGCGCCCGATCGCCACCGACTCGTTGAGCGGATAGACGCCCATCACTTCCAGTTGGCGAAGCACCGCCAGCCCGTAGAACGTATGCGAAGCGGCAATCCGCGGGATCACCGCATCAAAGCCCGTGAGCTTCTCGCCCATGAGGCGAAGCTCCGGCTTCTTCGATGTGATGTTCATGTAGCAGCGCAAATAATCGATGGGCACGATTTCGTGGCCGCGCGCGATCGCCGTCTCGATGAGGCGCTGGTGCGAATAGAGTTTGGCATTGCGGGTGAGGAGGGCGATCTTCATTTGAGTTTCTTCTTCTCGTGGGAAATGATGAACGACCGTCCGGGATGAACGGCGAACCGGCCTCTAATGCTGGCGCGTCCCAGCAGCATGGGAACCCCCATGTCGGTGCGGTCGGTGAGGGTGATCTCGGCCGTGAAGCGATGGTTGCCGATCGCAACTTCGGTTTCCACCACGGGGCGCGTCTCGCTGTGCCCGCTCGTGCTTTTCACTCGCCTCCGTCCCCTTATGGCAAGCTCGCAGTGGTGGTCGCGCCCGTCGACCGATACGCGAAAGCGCACCTTTTGGCCCGAGATGCGAATGTCCTCGGCATGGAGCGCCGCCGAGCGGGCACCCGTATCGATCTTGGCGACGATTGGCCCGATGCCGATGGCCGGCAGGCGCACCCGCTCGCGCCAGCCGATAAGAGTTGGCCAGAAAAGCGGATGGGAACTGGTTTTAGGCGGAGGCATGGGTTTGCAAATGGCGGCCAATGACTAGCGAATAGGGGAAAATTGCCCCGTTCGCCACTCCCCCGTCGCTATTCGCCAATTCTGATCGTCTCGGCAATCTCGATTCCAAAGCCTGCAAGCCCCACATAGTGCCGGTTGCTGGAGGAAATCAGCCGGATCGAACTCACATTGAGGTCGCGCAGGATCTGGGCGCCAAGGCCCACATCGCGCCAGGACTGTTCGCGCCGTGCCGCACTTCCCACCTTCTCCGCCGCCATCTGGCTGGCGGGAACGCCCGCCGTTCCCTCCTGCAAATAGACGAGGATGCCGCGTCCCTGCTTCTTGAAAATATCGAACACGGCCTCCAGCGTATGGCGATTGCCGAACACATCCTCCAGCACATTCTCGCGGTGGAGCCGCACCGGAATATTCTTGCCGCCGGAAATATCGCCATAGACGAGAGCCAACTGCTCCACCGCATCGAACGGCGTCACATAGGAAAATCCCCGCGCCGTGCCGATCACGGTGGCAACATCAAACTGCCCCGTCTGTTCGACCAGCCGCTCGCGCTTCTGGCGATGGGCGATGAGATCGGCGACCGAGATGATCTTGAAGCCATGCTCGCGCGCGAAGGCTAAAACCTGCGGTCCACGTTTCACCGAACCATCGTCGTTGAC
>JACMJT010000016.1 GCA_014380505.1 Hyphomicrobiales bacterium
AGCCACTCGGAACCCTTGATACGGAGTTTCGCGATCTCATGTGCGAGGAACTTCGCCACCTGCACGACAGGATCAAGGCAACGACAGTTTATGTGACCCACGATCAGCTTGAGGCCATGTCGATGGCCGACTACATCGCCATCATGAACCGTGGCGCCGTCGAACAGCTCGGCACGCTGGACACGGAATTCCGCGATTTGATGTGCGATGAACTCCGCCGCCTGCACGAGCGCATCCGGGCAACGACTGTGTACGTCACCCATGATCAGCTCGAGGCCATGTCGATGGCCGACTACATCGCCATCATGAATCGCGGGCTGATCGAGCAACTGGGCACGCCCCAGGCAATCTACGATCGGCCCGCCACGATGTTCGTGGCCGAGTTCGTCGGCTCGCCGGCCATGAACCTCATTCACGTGCCGGCTTCATTGGCCAAGGGCAGCACCACCGTCGAGATTTCCGGAGCCCGCGTGACGATACCCGAGACGCGAGAGCCCGCCCTTAACGGTCATTTCGTGCTGGGCGCCAGACCCGAACATATCCACTTTGACGACTCCGCGAAATTCCGCGGCGAGGTTCTCGGCACCGAATATCTCGGCACGACACAGATCGTCACAGTGAAGATCGCGCCAGGGCAGGTGAAGGCGCGGATACCGGCCAATCTCAAGGTGACGACGGGCGAGCAGGTCGGCTTGACCTTTATGGGTGAACGGCTCTCGCTCTTCGACAAGGCGACCGGTGCCGCGATCAGGACCGTCCTCCACGAGGGGCGCGCCCATGGCTGAGGTTTCGCTGAAAGGGGTGAGCAAGCGCTTCGGGACGGTCGCGGCCGTCAGCGATCTGTCCCTCGACATTCCAGACGGAGAATTCATCGTGCTGCTCGGACCCACGGGAGCCGGCAAGACGACCACGCTTCGCCTGGTTGCGGGGCTGGAGAAGGCCGATGCGGGTAGCATTTCAATCGCGGGCCGGAATGTCGACGGAGTGGCGCCCGCCGCCCGCGACATTGCCTTCGTCTTCCAGCAATTCTCGCTCTATCCGCATCTGTCGGTGTTCGACAATCTCGCTTTCCCGCTGCGGTCCCCGGCACGGCGGAGACCCGAGGACGAAATCAAGCAGCGGGTGCACGAGGTGGCGGATACCCTGCGCATCACCCACAAGCTTGGCAGCAGGTCCACGCAATTGTCCGGCGGCGAGATGCAGCGTGTTGCCATCGGCCGCGCATTGGTGCGGCAGCCGTCGATTTATCTCATGGATGAACCGCTGTCCTCGCTCGATGCAAAGCTCCGCGCTGATTTGCGGCTCGAACTGAAGCGCATCCAGGAAGAGCTGGGGGCCACCATCCTCTATGTGACCCATGACCAGATCGAAGCGATGACCATGGCCAATCGCATCGGCGTTCTCAGCGAGGGCCGCCTGATTCAGTTGGGGAGCCCCCGGGAAGTCTACGAAGACCCGCGATCCATTCATGTGGCGCAACGTCTTGGCCAGCCGCAGATCAACCTCCTTCCGGCAGGGCTGCTTGCCGATGGCGGCCTCCCGCCCGGAACGCACACGGTTGGCGCGCGCACCGAGCATCTTAAAATCACCAGAAAGAAAAACGGAACGGGTGCGGTGGATTGGATCGAACATCTCGGCGACCAGAACCGGCTCCATGTCAAGCTGGGTGACACGCGCATCACGACATTGGTCGGGCCGGATTCGAACCTGCAGCCCGGCGATCGTCTGGAGATCAGTCTGGTGAAGCCGCTTTGCTTCAGTTCTTCAGGTGAAAGGATGCGGAGCTAGGCCATGGGCGCAAATCTTGAACATGTAATCGACACCGTAGCCGACCGTATTATCTCGGCGGCGAAGGAACTGACCGAACTCGATTCCTCCATCGGCGATGGGGATCACGGCCTCAACATGAAACGCGGTTTCGAGGCCATCCTGTCAGACAAGGCTAATATTGTGGCGAAGCCCTTGCCGGATGCTCTCAAGGCCATCGGCATGACGCTGGTGATGAAAGTCGGCGGAGCCTCAGGCCCCCTTTACGGCACCCTGTTCATGAGCCTCGGCAAGGAGCTTCCAGCCGAGCCCAAGCGCGCCGATCTGGCCCGAGCGCTTGGCGCCGCCGTTGACGCCGTCATGGCGAGGGGCAAGGCGGGCTTCAACAACAAGACAATGCTCGACGTGCTGGGCCCGGTTGCCGCCGAGCTTGCAACGGACTCCGCCAGTTTCGCCAGCGTGCGCCGTACCGCCGCCGAAGCCGCTGCCGCCACGGTTCCCATGAAAGCCCTGCGCGGCCGGGCCTCGTTCCTCGGCGACAGGTCCATCGGCCACATGGATCCCGGCGCCCGCTCGAGCCACATCATGATCGAAGCCGTGGCCGATTGCCTGGAGGGCCGCGCATGAGTGGCAAGGTCGGAATCGTCATTGTCTCCCATTCGCCCGATGTTGCGAAAGGTGCGGCCGACATGGTGCGGCAGATGGTGGGCAATGACGTGCCGCTCGGCTTCTGTGGCGGCAACCCCGAGGGTGGCCTTGGCACCAGTGTCGAGAAAATTCTGACGGCCATCGAACAGGGCTGGTCGGACAAGGGCGTTGCGATCCTCGTCGATCTTGGCGGGGCCGAAACCAACAGCGAAATGGCGGTCGAGATGCTGCCGCCCGACAAGCAGGCGAAGATCGTGATCTGCAACGCGCCCATCGTCGAGGGCGCGATTATGGCCGCAACCGAGGCATGGGGAGGAGCTTCCCTCGAGGACGTCAAGCGCACGGCCGAGGAGCTGTCACCGCAATGAACGATTGGATTTCAGGCAGCGTCGTCATAACCCACGAGGTGGGCCTCCATGCGCGGCCTTCGGTCAACCTCACCAAACTCGCCAAGGGATTTGCGGCGGCCGTGGAAGTGGCGGGGGATCCGGCGGGTCCGTGGATCGATGCGAAGAGCATCGTCAAGGTCATGGCGATGAAAGCGAAACAAAGTTCCACGTTGCATGTGCGCGCGGCCGGAGCCGATGCGGCAGCAGCCGTCGCTGCACTGGTCGCTCTGGTGCAACGCAATTTTGAAGAGAGCGCCGCCCATGCGGCCAGCGGTTGAAATCAAGGGCCGCGCCGCTTCGGACGGTGTCTTTACCGGCCCAATTTTCTATTTGGGCGGCACCAGCGCGCTGCGCCGCCATTCCGGTTCCATCGCCAGCGAGTGTCAGGCTCTCGAAGCCGCAATCGCCGAAGCCATCGCTGAAATAACGGCCCTGATGGAAAAGACGGAAGGTGATGCTGCCGGCATTCTCGCATTTCAGGTGGCCATGCTCGAGGATACCGCATTGCGGGCGCCAGCGCTTGCCGCCATCTCTGGCAAGATAGCCGCTGACCGGGCCTGGAAAGCTGCGCTGGATGCGGAAATTGCCGGATACGAAGCGTCCACAGACGATTATTTCCGTGCTCGCTCCGCCGATTTCAAGGACATTCGTGATCGTGTGCTGCGCCTGCTGTCGGGCATTCGCCAGATCATCCATGCCAGCGGCGCGGTGCTCGCGGGTGAAGATATCGCTCCCACGGTCTTTCTTGAGACCGACTGGTCACATGGGGGGGCCATTGCGCTGACGGGAGGAAGCGTCACCAGCCATGTCGCCATGCTGGCGCGGGCGCGGGGCGTGCCGATGGTCGTAGGGCTCGGCA
>JACMJT010000163.1 GCA_014380505.1 Hyphomicrobiales bacterium
GCCAGCACGGCCTGGATCTGGTCCGAGGTTACATGGGCGCCGAGTTTTTCAAAGCCGCCCATCATGGAGAGGGTGACGAACAGGCCCACCGCCACGAAGGCCACGAGCTTGACGATGGATTCAACCGAGATGGCAAGGATCATCCCGTCCTGATGTTCGGTGGTATCGATGTGGCGGGTGCCGAACAGAATGGCGAAGACGCCCATGGTGAAGGCCACCAGAACGGACAGGCCATCGGCGCGCTGCATGACCGGCATGATGGCTTCGGGAAATAGGGGATCAGTGATCATGGTCTGCAGGGACTGCGACACGGCCTTCAACTGGATGGAGATGTAGGGCACGATGCCGATGGTCGCTACAACTGCGACAAGGGCGCCCAATGCCTCGCTCTTGCCATAGCGGGCCGAAAGGAAGTCGGCGATGGAGGCAATGTTCTGGCGTTTGGCGATTTCAGCAATGCGTTGCAGAAGCGGCCAGCCCAAGGCAAAAACCAGAATGGGCCCGATATAGATTGGCAGGAAATCAAAACCCGAGCGCGAGGCAATGCCGACACTGCCGAAATAAGTCCAGGAAGTGCAATAAACGCCAAGCGACAGGGCATAGATGAAGGGGCGGGGCGAACCGGGTTTTCGCCGGTTGGCCGGCCTGTCACCCCAGGTAGCGACGGCAAAAAGGCCCCCGAGATAAGCCAGTCCGACGAAGATGATCATCCAGCTTTGCAGCATGAGCCAAGCCTAGGCGAAAACCTCGTGAATTGAAATGCCGCGGCTGGCGAAGTTGTCTAGATGACGGGAACGCCCAGCAAATCGCGCACCAGCGGCACCTGTTTCAGCCCCCACATGAGATGGGCCTTTTCGGGAGCGTGGAGTTTCTTTGGATCGACGCGGTTTGACGGCGGAACGCCCTGCTCAATGTCGGCAAGCTGCTGCTGGAGAATGGCGCGCAGGATAATCTGGTGCGCTTCAAGAAGCCCATCAATGTTTTCTTCGAGAACACCCGGCTTGCCGCGCAGCGCTTCCAACCTGGCGGCGGTGGAATGATCAGGCAAGGCGTGGCGCAGCGCCAAAACGCGGGCTGCCGAGAAGATCGGCATGATGCCATGCATCTTCAGATCCATGCGGCCATCATCTTCCAGGCTGAAACGGCCAAGCCAATTGACCGGGGGACGCGCCTTTGCAGCATTCATGTCCATGAGTTGCAGGAAGGAGATTGTTTTGGAGGCGGCTGCAATCGCATCACCACGCAGGTCATCAACCAGGCCATGATCGCCATAGACCGGCAAGGCATCGAAAAATATATCGGCATTCAGGATGTCCTGCGGCTCGGCCCGGGACAGCCAATGGGCCACGTGCTTGCGCCACTGGCCGGCGGATTTGCACCAGGCGTCATTGCCCGCCATCACGCCGCCCTTGCACAGGGGAACGCCCACTTCATCAAGAATGGCATTCATGCGCTGGCCCAGCTTCAGGAGCCAGGTTACGGCTTTTAGCTCATCTGCCGCGTCAAAGATAACTGCGTTGTCCTGGTCGAGGGCCAACAGGCTTTCACCGCGGCCTACCGAACCCAGGACCATCACTGCAAAACGCAGGGCTTTTGGCCTTGGAAAAGCCGCAGACACCTCCCGTTCCGCCATTGCCGCGGCGCGGGCCGTCAGGCTGCGCACGTCGCCTGAAATAATTCCAGCGATATCGCGGGGATCCACATCCTCATGCAGCAGGGCGCGCACGGCGCTGGCCAGTTTGCGCCAGACCATGGCAAGCTCTTCAATTCCCGCGGCTTCATCCAGCGCGTCGGCAAAGGCCAGGGCTTCATCGGCCTGCAGGCGCAGGAGATCACGCTGGGTGATGGCGCCCACAAGCTCGCCCTCCGGGTCCACCACGCCCATGTGACGGTATTTTTTGCGCCGCATGCGCCCGAAAACGATGTAGAGAAAATCTTCTTCGGAAACGCTCTCGAGCGGGAATGTGGCGATGGTTTTCACCGGTTTTGCAAAGGCCTTTGCGCCGTCGCGGGCGATGGCGCGGAGAATGTCGCGTTCGGTCACAATGCCGTGGGGGGCCTCAGGCTTGCCGCGCGCAATAAAGAGTGAGCTTACCTTGCGGCGCACGAGCAGGGCGAGAGCTTCGCGAATGTTCATGGACGGAGCGGCAAATATAGGCGGCTTTGACATCACATCCCTTGCCCGGTGCCGGTAGGGATAGCTATCCACACGAACGGGACTCGAAGGCTGCACTACAGCTTCATGCCAGCCCGTAACACCTGGAGGCGTGGAGAGCTTCCGGCAGGCATCCTCGGCTTCCGCCAGGGTGCGGATGGAATTCTTGCGAAGGCGGGGCAAGAGGGCAAGGAAGATTTCCGCCGCCA
>JACMJT010000164.1 GCA_014380505.1 Hyphomicrobiales bacterium
CCCAAATCGAAAATCCTGTCGCCGCCCTATCCGCCCTATACGGAACTGCTCTTGTCGTCGGTTCCAGAAATGGACCCGGACTGGCTGACCGGGCTTTTGGCAAAGAGAGCGGCAAAATCGAAAGTGAATGCCTGACCCGTTCGCGAGCGGATCCCCGCGTGGGAGCATGAATATTCTGGGTCTCGCTGGTGCGCTGCGAAAAGGCTCAACCAATACTGGGCTGTTGCGGGCTTTGCAGTCCCTGGCGCCAAGCCACGTGACCATCGAAATCGCAACGCTTCACGGCGTTCCCCTCTACGACGGCGACGCCGAAGACGCTCATGGCAAACCGCAACAGGTCAAGGACCTCGATGCGCGCATCAGCGCCGCCGACGGCGTCATCATCGCTACCCCGGAGTATAATTTCTCCATTCCCGGCGTTCTGAAAAATGCCACCGACTGGCTGTCGCGCGGCGCCCAGCCATTCCGCTGGAAACGTGTGGGCCTCGTGGGAGCGGGGGCGGGCGCCTTTCACGGCACAGGCCGCAGCCAGTATCATCTGCGCCAGAACCTCCAGGCCCTGCAAGCCATCGTCATGCCGAAGCCCGAAGTGTTTGTGAATCACAACGAGGATAAATTCGACCCATCGGGCAATCTCACCGATGAGGAGACCCGAAAGCACCTCGCCAAATGGCTGACGGCCTTCATCGAGTGGGTGGAGAAGAAACCTTAATAAATGCCGCTCTCTAAACCACAGTACCGGCCGCGGCGGCGCGTATGGCTTTGATGTTCGTCGCGTAATCGTGGCCCTGGAACACGGCAGACCCGGCCACCAGCACATTGGCCCCGGCGCGGGCGGCCAGCGGAGCAGTTTCGGCGGTGATGCCGCCGTCCACTTCAATATCGATATTCCGCCCACGGATCATATCGCGGACGGAGGTTATTTTCTCGATCATGGCCTTGATGAAAGTCTGTCCGGCGAAACCTGGATTGACTGTCATCACCAGCACCAGATCGAGCCGGTCGAGCACATGGGCGATGGCCGAAGCCGGTGTGGCGGGATTGAGCGCCACGCCCGCCCGCTTGCCCAGCCCCCGGATCGCTTGCAACAGGCGGTCGAGATGCGGCCCCGCTTCCGCATGCACCGTGATTCCGTCGGCTCCTGCCTTCGCGAATGTCTCAAGATAGGATTCGGGGTTGTCGATCATCAGGTGGACGTCGAATGGTTTCTTCGTCACCGGCCGGACGGACTGCATGATTGTTGCACCATATGAGATGTTGGGCACGAAATGGCCGTCCATCACGTCGATATGCACCCAGTCGGCGCCGCCCGCGTCGATGGCCTTGACCTCCTCGCCCAGCCGCGCGAAATCGGCTGAAAGAATGGATGGAGCGATCAGCAGCGGGCGCGCCACGGTCAGAGGAGCTTGCCCATGGCGACAGCCACATCGCCCATGCGATTGGAAAATCCCCACTCATTATCATACCAGGTGAGGATGCGAACGAAGGTTCCTTCCATCACCTTGGTCTGGTCCATGTGGAAGGTGGACGAGTTGGGATTGTGGTTGAAGTCGATCGAGACATTGGGGTCGTTGGTATAGCCGAGGATGCCCTTGAGCTGCTGCTCGGCGGCGCGCTTGATGGCGCCGTTCACTTCTTCAATCGATGTTTTCCGCTTGGCCACGAATTTGAAATCGACGACTGAGACGTTGGGCGTCGGCACACGGATGGAAACGCCATCGAGCTTGCCCTTAAGTTCCGGGAGCACAAGGCCCACGGCTTTGGCGGCACCCGTCGAGGTCGGGATCATCGACATGGCGGCAGCGCGCGCCCGGTAC
>JACMJT010000165.1 GCA_014380505.1 Hyphomicrobiales bacterium
CGGTCGGTCGGCCTCATCGGTGCGTTGGAATTGTCCAGCAACAAGGCCAAGCGCAGCCGCTTCAAGGAGCCGGGCCGCGTCGGGGTCATATGCCGCGAGCACTGCTTCCGGAACGGCCTGATCATGCGCGCCAACTGGGATACCATGGTGCTGTCGCCGCCCTTGATTATCACCAAAAAAGAAATCGATGAAATCGTCAGGCTGGCGCGGCTGGCGCTTGATGCCACCTACAAGGACGTTAAGGCGGAGATGACTTGAGGCACTTGAGTTAACGCGAATTGAAACGCCGTGTTCGAGGGATTAGTCTCGGGCGGGGTCATAACCAGGGAGTTGCAAATGTTCACGTACCGTCCGAAATTCCGGCCTAACCGCCGCTCGCTGCTGAAGGGCGCAGGTGCTGTAGCCGTTGGCGTCACCTTTCTGCCGCGCTTCTCCATGGCGGAAGAAGAGAAGAAACTGAATTTCTACAACTGGGATACCTATATCGGCGAAACCACGCTGGCCGATTTCGAGAAGGCCACGGGCATCGAGGCCAAGATGGACCTCTTCGCCGACAATGACGAACTCTTCGCCAAGCTTAAGGCCGGCAATCCGGGCTATGATGTGATCGTGCCCACCAACGACAATCTCGAGCGCATGATCAAGGCCGGCATGGTGATCCCGCTCGATCACTCAAAAATTCCCAACATGGCCAATATCGACAAGCCATTCCTGGAGGCGGCGTTCGATCCGGGCCGCAAGTATTCCCTTCCCTATGTCTGGGGCACGCTCGGCATCGGCTATAACAAGTCGAAGATGGAGGGCGGAGTGGTCGACAGCTGGAAGATCCTGCTCGACAGCGACAAGTATTCGGGCCAGATTTCGCTGCTGGGCGATGCCCAGAACGTGATCGGCGTGGCGCTCAAATATCTGGGCCATTCCTTCAACTCGACCGACGCGGGCGAACTGAAGAAGGCCGAGGAATTGCTGATCGCCCAGAAGAAACACATCAAGGTATTCGCCGACGATAACGGCCAGGACCTTCTGGCCTCCGGTGAAGTGGTGGCCGCCCAGGAATGGAACGGCGACATCATTCAGGTCATGGCTGAAAATCAGGACTTGCAATACGCAGTGCCGACCGAAGGCTCGCTGCTGTGGCAGGACACCCTGGCCATTCCCACCGGCGCTCCGCATCCGATGAACGCCCATGCTTTCCTCAACTACGTCCTCGACGCGGAAGTGGGCAAGCATATTACTGAAACCATCAAGTATGCGACTCCGAATGCCGCGGTCAAGGCGCTGATGGACAAGTCCTACACGGAGAACCCGGCTATTTTCCCGCCGCCGGAAGTAGTCGCCAAGTGCGAGCCCGGCCTCTATCTCGGCGAGGAAGCCACCATGGTCCGCGACGAGATCTGGACACGCATCCAGGCGGCATGATTTGAGATAACGCGAAAACGGGGACGGCAGCTTGCCGTCCCCGTTTTGTTTGGCTAGCATCCGGATTGGGTTACACGCGGGGGGCGGGTGCATTTTGGATAGCTGGAAAGACAACAAAAGCGTCTTTTGGACCCTTGCGGGACCTGGAACTTTTTGGCTTCTGGTTTTCTTTATCGTGCCTCTCGGTTATTTGTTCGTGATGTCGTTCAGCGACAAGGCCGTGGTGAACGGTGAAATTTCGATCACCGACTATGACTACCTGACGGGCATTACGAATTATATACGCAGCGTCGATCCCCTCTATCTCACCATCATGTGGAAGTCGATCTGGGTGAGCGCGCTCGCCACGCTGCTGTGCCTTCTGACGGCCTATCCGATTGCCTTCGGTATCTGTTTTGCGCCGGACCGCTGGAAGCCGCTGCTACTGCTGCTGGTGATCCTGCCTTTCTGGATCAATTTGCTGATCCGCACCTATGCATTGATCGCTGTGTTCCGCACACAAGGATATGTCAACAATGCTTTGATTTGGATTGACGACCGGACATATGGCTTGATCAACACGTTGCTTGCAATCATTGAGTCCATAGCGAACTTCGTTGTGAGCGCGTTAAATTACATTGCAAGTTTATGGGGCGGGCACATAGATTACGTGCAAGTTGGCCCCCTTCCATTGGAAATGCTCTACAACAATTTTGCCGTCATCTTCGGTTTGGTCTATGTCTATATGCCCTTCATGGTGTTGCCGCTGTATGCCACCATCGAGCGGCTTGATAAATCCTTTCTTGAGGCCAGCCTCGACCTTGGCGCCTCGCAGTTCACGACGTTTAGGAAAGTGACCGTTCCGCTCACCATGCCCGGAATCGTCACCGGCATCATTCTCGTTTTCATCCCCTGCCTCGGGTCGTTCCTGACGCCCGATCTCCTGGGCGGTGCCAATGCGGTTATGATCGGCAACGTCATCGAGCGTCAGTTCAAGGCGGCCAATGACTGGCCCTTCGGGGCGGCGCTCTCCTTCATGCTGATGTATGCCACCTTTGCCGCATTGATGCTGCGCGCCGTCCTGGCCAAGCGCAGCGCGGGAGTCGATGTGTAATGGCCAAACCCGGTTCCGGTCCGCTCGAATACGGCAACAGGGTGTGGCTGAAAATTCTTTTTGTTGTGATCTTCGTCATGCTCTATGTGCCGATCGTCACACTCATCGCGTTCTCGTTCAACACCGACAAGCGCGGCATCGTCTGGCGCGGCTTCACCCTCGACAATTACGCCAAGGCCTGGAACAACAGCGCCCTCATTGAGGCCATGACCAATTCCCTGGTGATCGCCCTGATCGCCACGATCATCTCCACCATTATCGGCGCCATGGTGGCGCTCATGCTGTGGCGCTTCCGCTTTCCCTTCAAAGGCACCTATGAGGCGTTCATGGGGCTTCCCATCATTATCCCCGAGATTTGCATGGGCGTGGCGCTGCTTCTGTTCTTCAACAATACCGGCATGATGCAGGGTTTCGTGGCAGCGCCCTGGCCTCTCAACCTGGGTGCCATCATCATCGCCCACGTGGCATTCTGTTTTCCCTTCGTTGCCATAGTGGTGCGCTCCCGCCTCGTGGGTTTCAACCGGCAGCTTGAAGAAGCCTCGAAGGATCTGGGCGCCAGCGAGTGGCAAACCTTCTGGAATATCATCGTTCCCTTCATGATGCCGGGGCTTATTGCTGGCGCACTTCTCGCCTTCACGCTGTCGCTCGACGATTTCGTCATCACCTTCTTCACCTCGGGGCCGGAGACGGTCACGTTCCCGGTGAAGGTTTATTCGCTGGTGCGCCGGGGCGTGTCGCCGGAAATCAACGCAGCCTCCACCGTCCTCATCGTCATCACCGTGGTGGCAACGGTTCTCGCCATGAAGCTGCAAGCGCCTGCCAAATCGGGCAAGGGTTGAATCATGGCTGAACCGATCGTCTCCATCCGCAATGTTTCGAAGAAATTTCCTGGCGGCGTCATCGCCGTCGACGACGTCACCATCGACATTGCCCAGAACGAATTCTTCGCGCTCCTTGGTCCCTCGGGTTGCGGCAAGACCACATTGCTGCGCATGATCTCGGGGCTGGAAATGCCGACATCGGGCCAGATCGTCATCGGCGGCGAGGACATGGCCCAGACGCCACCCAACAAGCGGCCCACCAACATGGTGTTCCAGTCCTATGCCGTGTTCCCGCACATGACCGTGGAGGACAATGTCGCCTATGGCCTGAAAGTGACGGGCGTTGCGGCTGAGGAAACCAAACGCCGCACGGCGGAAGCTCTGGAGATGGTGAAGCTCACCCATCTCGCCCAGCGCAAACCCGATCAGATGTCGGGCGGTCAGCGC
>JACMJT010000166.1 GCA_014380505.1 Hyphomicrobiales bacterium
GTGATGATGGCAACGCCCTTGTCGATGATTTCCATGCCATGCTCGTCGGGCCAGGGGGCGACGCGGGCGAGGCAATTCACGAAGCCGTAGCAATTGGGGCCCATGAGCGGCATGCCATCTGCCGCTTCGAGCAGTTCCTTCTGGAGGTGGGTATCACCTGTTTCGGCGAATCCGCTGGCATAGATCACCGCCCCGCCACAGCCTATTTTCCGCAGTTCACGGACGATTTCAATTGTGGGTTCGCGTTTAATGGCAACGAAAGCGGCATCTGGCGCGCCGTCGATATCGGCAACCGATCTGACACAGGCAATGCCGCCGAGGGTTTCGCGCTTGGGGTGGACGGCCCAGATTTTTCCGGGAAAGCCCAGTTCCCGGGTACGGCGGATCGCGACTTCGCATTCATTGCCGCCAACGAAGACGATGGACTTTGGGTTGAGCAGGGGCGTGAGGCTACGCGTCAAGATCAGCCACCCAGGGGGCGCAGCAGGGCGCGGGAAATGATGTGGCGCTGGATTTCCGAGGTGCCTTCCCAGATGCGCTCAACCCTTGCGTCGCGCCAGATGCGCTCCAGGGGGAGATCGGACATCAGGCCCATGCCGCCATGAATTTGAATGGCTTCGTCGGCGATGAAGGCCAGGACTTCGGTGGCTTTCAATTTGGCCATGGCCATGTCCATGTCGGTCACGGTTTTCTGGTCGAACTTCCAGGCGGCCTCGAGGGTGAGCAATTCAGCGGCCTTCAGTTCCATGGCCATGTCGGCGAGCTTGAAGGACACGCCCTGGAACTTGCCGATTTGCTGGCCGAACTGGTGACGGTCCACGGCGTATTGCTTGGCATGCTCCATGGCGCGTTCAGCGCGGCCAATACAAGTCGCAGCGACTTGCAATCTTGTGGCGCCCAGCCATTCATTGGCGACTTCAAAGCCCCTGTGCAGTTCGCCCAGAATTTGCGACTTGTGCAGGCGGCAGTCGTTGAATTCAAGAATGCAGTTGTTGTAGCCGCGGTGCGATACGTTCTTGTAGCCGTCACGTACGGTGAAGCCTTTGGTGCCCTTGTCCACGAGAAAGGCGGTGATGAGCTTTTTCTTGCCGCGCGGTGTGTCCTCTTCGCCCGTCGCGGCAAAGAGGATGGTGAAGGTGGCTTCATCGGCATGGCTGATGAAATGCTTGGTGCCATTGATCACGAAGTCATCGCCGTCCTGTTTGGCAAAGCATTTCATGCCACGGACGTCCGAGCCGACGCCGGGTTCGGTCATGGCGAGGCAATCGACCATTTTGCCCTGAACTGCGGGGAAGAGATATTTCTCACGCTGTTCGCCGACGCAGGCCATAAGGATGTTTGAGGGCCGGGCAACGCAATTCCAATGGAGCGCGTAGTTGGCGCGGCCCAGTTCCTTTTCGTAGAGAACCCAGGTCAGCGTATCGAGGCCGGCGCCGCCTGCTTCGGCGGGCATGTTGGCGGCATAGAGGCCGGCGGCGATGGCCTTGGCCTTGATTTCCTCGCGCAGCTCCGGGCGCAACACGCCGGTATTTTCGATCTCGACTTCATGGGGATAGAGTTCGTTGACGACGAAATCGCGCGTCGTCTTGATGATCATGTCCTGTTCTTCGGAGAGCTTGAAATCCATGGGGCCTACCTGATGTGCATGGTTTCGAGATGGCCATCGACGGCGATATCCTGGCCGTTGACCATCTTGGCGGCGGGGCTGGCGAGGAAAATGCACATGTCGGCAATCTCTTCCGGTTCGACAAAGCGCGGAA
>JACMJT010000167.1 GCA_014380505.1 Hyphomicrobiales bacterium
AGCAAGTCTAACGGCACGCAGCAATGCCAGTGCAATCGCCACTCGGCCGCCTAACGCCCGCCCCGCCCGTCTGCGGGTCTAGCCCATGACCAGCCACACAGGAGGCGGCTGGCATGAGCAAAACCGTCAACCGGAAGCAGACGAATCCGAAGCGGCCGAAGGCAAAGCTTGGGCTCCCTGATTTAGATCACAGCAGATCGGCTGTCCTTGACAGCCTCGGTTCACCCGAGTCGAAGCGAGGGTATCGACACGCAATCGACGAGTTCATCCAATGGTACTGTTCCGAACCGCGACTGTCCTTCAACAAGACGGTCGTCACACGATACAGAATCCACCTTGAGAATCGGCAACTCGCCGCGGGAACGATCAACGGACGACTTGCAGCCGTTCGGCGGCTCGCGTACGAAGCCGCCGACGCTGGCTTACTCAGTCCCGAGTTGGCCGCCGGCATTCGCCGGGTGAAGGGCGTCAAGAAACTGGGGGTAAGGCTCGGAAACTGGCTGACAGCGGAAGATTGTCGCCGTCTGTGGCAGGCGCCTGACCTGGACACGCTGAAGGGAAAGCGAGACCGGGCGATGCTTGCGGTCCTGCTTGGGTGCGGGCTCCGAAGGCGAGAGCTAGCTGATCTACATTTCCGGCATTTACAGCAGCGCGAGGAACACTGGGCCATCGTCGACCTCGTCGGCAAGGGAGGGCATATACGGACGGTGCCTGTACCAGAGTGGGTGAAGGCAACGGTCGATGCCTGGACAACGGCGGCCAATCTGTCCAGTGGTCGAGTGTTCAGATGTGTCTGCCGCGCCGGCAAACACTGGGGCGACGGCGTGACCGAACGAGTAGTCTGGCACGTAGTGAAACAGTGCGCGGCCAAACTCGGCCTCACCCAACTAGCTCCGCACGATCTTCGCCGCTCGTGTGCGAAGTTGTGCCATTCGGCCGGCGGAGAACTGGACCAGATTCAGTTCCTGCTTGGGCATGTATCCGTGCAGACGACCGAACGTTATCTCGGATGTAAGCAGCGGATCCGCGGAGCCGTGAACGATTGCATCGGTATCGAGCCATAGCAATTTGCCCACTGGAGCGGGACGGCGACTTTTGCGGATGAACATGATTCGGCAAGACCGTTGCACCAGTCCTGAAAACGACCGTTCGGGACTGTCGCTTAACCTAGCCCAGAGGGGCGCTTTACAAGCTACTCTTGCTGTTGTGTTCTAATTGCAGGTCATGCGTCTGACTACTCTGCCTCTGCTCCTTTGCCTCTCTTTTGGCCTATGTGCAGCTGAGCGATGGCAGAAACTTTTCAACGGAAGGGACCTGACCGGGTGGCAGAGTGTCGGCGATGGCATATGGACGGTGCTGTCTGACGGCACGCTGGTCGGCCAGCGCAACCCGCGCCAAAGTGGCCCGCCTGAACACTGGATAGAGAAACAGGACTACCCGAAGTGGCTGTACCGCCAAGCTTGGCTGTACACCAAGCAGGAGTACGCCGACTTTGATCTTGAGTTCGAGTACTGGCTGCAGACGGTCGGCAACAGCGGCGTCTCCCTCCATGACTCCTCCCGTGCTCAGCACGCCGTCAGCAACCCGCCCGATCGCACGCGCACGCCGTCCCGCATCGGCTATGAGGTTCAGCTCAGCAGCCGCTATCCAGACGAGTACCCGACGGGTAGCATCTACGGCCTAGTCAAGGCGAAAATAGGGAGCCAAGTTGAGGACCAATGGAATAGGATGCGGATCCAGTCTCGCGCCGGTGCCCTTCGTGTTAGCATCAACGGTCAAGTCGTGGCGGAGCACCGCGGCGACTCCGGTCGTCCCAAGTTCGGTCCTATCGGGTTACAGCTTCATGACCAATACAGCGTGACCATGTTCCGCAACATCCGGCTGCGCACTCCTTAGCGTCCCAAAACTAACGTTTTCGGAACAACTGGCACTGTTGGTTAGGTCTGTTGTGCAGAGGTTACGACGGCCATCGCGCGGACTCGGCCGGAGCGTGGGGTCGCCAAGTTGACGGGAAACGCCCGACCGGTCCCGGTACCGGTGGCGGCACAGGCAGATGGGCAGGCAGATCCGCGCGAAGCCGACTACGCGTCCAAGTGGATCAAGACGCTGAGCCTCGGTGCCAGAACGCAACGAACTTGCAACGGTTTTGGCCTCGATTTTGGTGACGGGCTTCAGGACACCATTCTTGATGCAGGAGAAGTCTTAGGCATAGAGCGTTGCCCGCGTCCCGAAGCGACCGTTGCTAAGACACAGCGCCGTGCCGTCTGGACGTGATTCAGCGCAAAAGCGGGGCGCATTCCGCCTCAGTTTTCGATGCTCAAACCCGCGCTGCTGCGGTAGTCGCCAAGCCTTGTCCCGCGTGCTGCAGACGCCGCAACCTCCCGTTTGGCTCAGCTTTACGTTCCGCTGACCGGCTCGGATATCAGACGTGACCGGAGTACATTAGCCGCTTCTTCAATTGCAGTGAGACCTTGCGGAATCACGCCACCCAACAGCCAAAACCCGTGGACCATCCCCGGGTACATTGTTGCTTGCGTCGGCACGCCTGCCTGCCGTAATCGCTCCGCGTAGCGCAGTCCTTCATCACGAAGAGGATCAGCTTCTGGGACGATGATGAACGCTTCCGGCAGGCGTGTTAGGTCGCTGCTCCTTAGCGGGCACACGTAGGGCAGGTCCAATTCATCCGGGTGGCTCACGTAGTGGCAGTGGAACCAGGTCACATCGGTGCGTGTCAGGACGCCCCAACGGGATCCAAACTGCCGGTATGAATCTGTCTCGTAGTCGTGGTCCAGTAGCGGATAGACCATCACCTGCAACCGGATCTTCGGTCCATTTTCATCCCTCGCACGCATCGATGCCACTGTCGCCAGAGTCGCTCCAGCGCTATCTCCCATCACCGCGAGCCGCTGACCATCGAACCCGTACTGCTCGCCATTCCGGCTGGCCCACTTCACTGCGGCGTAGGCGTCATCGACCGCCGCCGGATACTTGTGTTCTGGGGCCAACCGATAGTTGACGGACAATACGGCACAACCGGACCGGTTCACAAGAGCACGCACGGGCGTGTCTATGTCCTCGTAGGTGCCAAGCGCCCAGCCACCCGGGTGGAAGTAGACAACGATGGGAACTGGGCGGTCACCGCCAGGCACATAGAGGCGGGCTGGGACATCCGGGCTACCGGGGATGAGAAGATCCTGGACGTTTGCTACGCGCTCAGGCTCACCCGCCAACGGTCGCATGCCGGCTAACATCGAGCGGCTCTGCTCGATCGTCAGGTACGCCCAGCCGGGGAACCCCTGCGATTTTATAGACGCAAGCAGTGTTTCTACCGCGGGGTCCAGCGTTACGGCGGATTTTGATAGGACCGTTGAACTTTTCATGTGTGTTCGGTCTCTTAAAGACGCTTTACTCTATCACCGTGCAGACGATCAGCTGCGTGGCAGAAGACCCAGGATCAAAGACGATGAATTCGTCTACCCGAGAGGAAGACCACAACACAGTTGTAACGAGAATGGGGTGGAGCGTTCACTTCCGCGGGTGCTCACGGCAAGCCAGCCCTAAACTCATCTGCGCATTCCTGTCCCACAGATGGGCACTCCGGCGGAACGGCAGCGCTCTGCAGGTTGCGAATGAGATAGACTACGACCCTATTTATGAAAGCGATGGATGCGCAGTCACTTAAATCCGCATTTCGCGGTGAGGTGTTCGAGCCTGAGGACGGCGGCTACGATGACGCCCGCAAGATCTGGAATGCGAGCGTTGACAAGCGGCCCAAGCTCATCGCCCGCTGCTCTGGCGTCGCCGACGTCGTCGACGCTGTCAACTTCGGACGCGCAAACGGACTGCTAACCGCTGTCCGCGGGGGCGGACACAACGTAGGCGGCCGTGCCCTTTGCGACGACGGCCTTGTCATCGATCTTTCTCGGATGCGGGCGGTCCACGTGGATTCTTCAACTTCCACGGTTCAAGTACAGGGCGGCGCGACGTTGGGCGATCTCGATCGCGAAACGCACATTTTCGGACTTGCTGTGCCGTGCGGCATAGTGCCGAAGACGGGCATCGGGGGCCTCACACTGGGCGGCGGTGTCGGCTGGCTGCTTCGTAAGTACGGCATGTCTATCGATAATCTCCTTTCTTGCCAGATTGTCACCGCTGACGGAAGGGTGCTCACGGCGAATGCATCGGAAAACGAGGATCTTTTCTGGGCT
>JACMJT010000168.1 GCA_014380505.1 Hyphomicrobiales bacterium
CACCAGCCAACACGGTGGGCTACTGGTGGTGCGTCACGGCTGGCTGGTTTATGAGCGTTACTACGGCCGCGGTAATCGCGAAGCTAATCCCGCGACAGCCTCCGTGGGTAAGGCCTATACCAGCATCGCTTGCGGCATCATGCTGGCCGAGAAGAAAGCCCAGATTCCTGAAGGCCTCGACACGAAAGTCTTCAACGCAAGATATCTACCTGAAGCCATCCCTCTTGATGACCCTGCCAGGGCCGACATTAGCCTGGGCCAGTTGCTTTCCATGTCCGCCGGCCTCCACGGCGAGGGCAGCAATCCCGGGTTCGTTGACGGTGTCCCATCGGTCAAGTTAACTCCTGTGGCGCGCCCAGAGACGCCGCTCAGCCAGGACCTGACGGCCCTCCGCACTCCTCTCTGGACCAGGCCTGGCGGCGGTTACTCTTACGCTTCGGCCTCGCCCCATGTGGCGTCGATTGTTCTGCGTAACCTCACTGGCATGGAATTGCACCAATACATCGATCAGCGCCTGGCGAAGCCGCTTGGCTGGGGCGAATGGGCGTGGGCGATGCGCCGCGGCGATAGTGTCCTGCCCCACACACCGGCCGGAGGGGACATAGCTCTGCGCTCGACCGATCACATGCGCTTCCTGTACGCTATCTTGATGAAAGGCCGCTGGGGCAAAGCGCAGGTGATTCCGGCCGATTACATCGAATTATGCGGCAAGCCGACTAAGTGGAATACTCACGCCCCGATGAGCCTCATGTGGGAAAACAACGCCGATGGCCATGTCGCGGGCGCTCCGAGGGACGCTTTCTTCAAGTCTGGCGGTGGCGGTCACGGTGTCATCGTGGTGCCTTCTCTGGACATGGTGATTTACAAGATGTCAGGTGATGACGCGCAGTACAATCCGGCACGCACCGGTCTGAAGCAGGATTATGCCTACGACGGTTCCCGCGATGGCTGGAAGCCTGCGCTGCGCAGCCAGTTTAGCGATGGACCCATTGGCACGGACGACGGCGTTCGCCGCATCCTCGAGATGGTTGCGGCCGCGGTAATGGAATGAGTTCCCGGAGTCGACGTTGATGCGCCTTGATCCTAACGCCCTTGCCATTTCACTTGCTCTCATTGGCTTTTTTGCTTATGCCGCTGACCAGGTGAAGAAGCCAGGTATCGCCCCGGCGAGGAAGGTTGCGGTAGCGAAGCCGACGATCAAAGCCGTTGGCGGTAAAGCTGTGGTGAACTTAGCCGCTAACAAGCCAAAGATGCCCATCGTTCCCTCAATGGCGAAACGCCCCAAACTTTGGTCCTTGCAGCCTTTGGTGCGTCCGGCCGTACCTGCGGCACGCGTCGACAACACGAACCCTATCGATGCCTTCGTCCAGGCAATCTATGCATCCAAGAAAGTGACGCCCGTCGGCACTGCAGACCAGCGCACCCTCCTGCGTCGTGTCTACATGGACCTGATTGGCATTCCGCCTACCCCGGCCGAGCAAGACGAGTACCTCAGCGACAAATCGCCCGATGCCTACGAAAAGCTCATCG
>JACMJT010000169.1 GCA_014380505.1 Hyphomicrobiales bacterium
GGACCTCTACCGCATCACCCGCGCCGAACAAGGCTTCGACAGCGAGCATCTTGCCGCCGTCCGCTTCGTCCCCCTGGTCGAGGGCGTGGCGAAGGAGAGTTAGTTCGAGTGTAGACCGTGCCGTAACGTCTGCCAGCTCTCGTCATGGCCGTGCTTGTCACGGCCATCTTCTCAAAGGAGTTCATTGTACAGGTCGCGCCATTCGGGATTCATGACCTGGATCAGATTATTTTTCCAGGCGCGCGGCCAATGCTTGATGTTCTTTTCGCGTTGGATGGCGTCTACCACCATTGGATAGGTTTCATAATAGACAAGCCGAATTAGTCCGTAGCGGGAGGTGAAACCCTTGATGATGCCTTCCCGATGTTCATAGGCGCGCCGCGAAAGATCGGACGTGACGCCGGTGTAAAGCACGCCGTTTGGACGGTTGGTCATCATGTAGAGATAACCTTGGCGCATGTCCTTAATGCTGCCGGAAGAAGATGGCCGTGACAAGCACGGCCATGACGAAAGGGGCAAATGGCCTTGAAAGCCGCGTCTACGGCTGTTGGAATTCGCGCGGCGGGGGGATGTTGTGATGGTGCTCGCGGATGGAAATGTAGATGGCGCAGGCGATGAGGATGCCGACGCCGACGAAGGTCCACATGTCGGGGAAATCGCCGAAGAACCACCAACCCGCGGCCACGGCCGCTATCATTTCGGTGTACGCGAGCGGCGCCAGCAGGGAGGCTTCGGAATAGTCGTAGGCCCGCACGATGAGATAGTGGCCGAGGCCTGCGATGAAGGCCAGGGCCACGAACAACACCCATTGCGAAAGCAACGGCGTTTCCCAGACAAAGACCACGGCCAGGGTGGTGAGCAGGGTGCCCGCGAGATTGGTATGGAAAGTCGTCACCATGGCGCCGGCGCTGCCGGCGATTTTCCGCGTCATCAGCATATAAATGGCAAGGGAAGTTCCCGAGGCAAGCGCCATGGGCACGCCGGGATTGAGATCCTGGAAACCGGGGCGGATGATGATCAGTGTGCCGATGAATCCCACGACCACCGCGCTCCAGCGCTGTACTCCCACCTTTTCGCCGAGCACGACGGGCGACAGCATGGTGACGACCAGCGGCTGCACGAAGAAAATCGCCAGAGTATCGGCGATCGGCAAATAGTGCAGGGCCCAAAAGAAAAATCCGGTCGCCGCGATCAAAAAACCCGCCCGAAAAGTATGCACCACCGGCATCGCGGGCACCAGGCTCGCAGGCCCGCCTTGAAGCAGCGCAAAGGGCAGCGTGAGCAGGCAGCCGAACGCCATGCGTGCCCAGACGACCTGCATCACCGGCACGCCCTGTTGCCCCAAAAACTTGGCTACGACGTCAAGGAAAGGCAGAATCGCCATGGCCGCCAGCATCAGGGCGATGCCCATGATGGGCCGATTCTGGAGCTGTGCCGCCGGGGAAGTCATGCAAGACCCGTTTGGTAGGGCATCGGCGCGTCATTCGCAATTTGTTTACTATTTGAGTCTACCCTGAAATTTCGTGAGTAAATCGGAGCTTTGTATGGACGACTTTGTCGCAATACTCGCTCCGGGCCCCGCCTGACCTTCAGGGGGTTGCAAAAACCTCCAGCGGCGCCCGGATGGCGAGAACTGGAGGGTTTATGTCAAAATACCGCTTTTGCTTATCAAGTTTGTTGCTGTCCGCGGCGGCTTTGCTGTGGGCTGTGCCGGCGGAAGCCCAATCGGCCTGTGGCGAACGGACGAAATTCATTGAAACCTTGGCAAAGAATTACCAAGAATCACCGTCCGCTTTCGGCATCGCCGGCCAAAGGAATCTCGTCGAACTGTTTGTTTCCAAGGCGGGAACCTGGACCATGCTGGTAACACATCCAACCGGCATGTCGTGCATCGTTGCGGCAGGCCAGTCGTGGGAGGAATTCCCGCCGGCGGGGCCGAAGATGACGGGGCTTTAGGATTTCGGTCTGAGATTATCTGGATCCCAGACAGGTTCCGGGATGAGCCGGGCTGTGCGTCGCTCATTGAACATCAAAACCTCGAACTCGGTTCCGGGTGCAGTGAACTGCGGATTTACATAGGCGAAGGCCAGGGATTTGTTGACGGCGTGGCCATATCCGCCCGACGTGGTCAGCCCCACGATGTTATCACCGCGATAGACCGGCTCGTTGCCGACGCAATCGCTATCGGTGTTGTCGACTTCCATATAAACCAGTTTCATGCGAA
>JACMJT010000170.1 GCA_014380505.1 Hyphomicrobiales bacterium
AGAAGGCGATCGGCGGCATCTCCGGGTATTTTGTGGCGAGCTTCACGCCCCAGGCGCTGGAGCTCATCGAGAAGAACCAGAAGCAGCCGTCGTGGGCCATTCCGCGCCAGCTCAAGATCGCGGCACCCGTCGATCCGAAGAAGCCGCTCACGGGCGAGCGCACGGTGAAGGTTGGGCCGATTTACGATCCGGCCCAGGACAAGATGCTGGGGGGCGTCATCAATACGTTCGCCACGCTGGCGTTCGCCGAAACCACATTCGGGCTGCTGCGTTCGGAAAAGCGGAACGGCCCGGTTGCCGAACTGAACCGGCGGTCCATGGCGAACCGGCAGGCGGTCAATGATTGGGTCGCCGCCAATCCCCTGTTCAAGCTGGGCGTGGCCAACCCCGAGCATCGGGGTGCGGCCGTGACGCTGCTGCAAGTCAACGACCCGGATGTGACCGATCCCGCGATCCACGCGCGCATTGTGGCGCGATCAAAGCAGGTTCTGGCCTATGACGGAATTACTCATCCAAATGGGGAGCGCGAGCCGGGGCTCGACGTGGCGCGCTATATCAACGCGTTTCCGGGGACGCCGGGCGATTACCGCGCCTGGATCGGCGGCATCCGCCCGAACGAGGATATCACGGCACTTCTCGACAATCTGAAATATGCCTACCACCGCGCCAGGATCGTGGTGCTGGAGGAAGAACTGGCCAAGCAGGGCGAGACTTTTCCGGCGGCGAATGACGACGGACTTCGTCAGCGAACGGATGATCCTAATCGCGCCTACAAGGTGCTGGTGTGCGATCTGGTGGGGCTCAAGTTCGATTGCAAGGGTAAGCCCGACCATGCGGAGGTGGGCGCTTACATCGAGTCGAAGGGGGGCGTTTTCCATGAGGGGGCGGCCGCCAAAGAGGCAAAACTTGAGAAGGGCAAGATCCATTTCTTTTATCAGCCGGAGCTTTCAACGGAGGCAGAAATCCTGCCGCAGACGGACAAGGGCCAGTATGACGCGGTGATCGCGGCGGCGACCTTCCTGCCCAAGGGATCGGTGTTCAAGCTGGGTGGCGTGCGCATTGGTGCTGGCACCGGCAACATGGGTTCGGCCTCCTGGGGCGGCGGCAATGGCGAAGGCGGCGAAGCGCCGTTGATGAATACACCGAGCTTCAACAGCCGGGCGACGGCGCAGATGGCGATCAAGGCGATGCTCAAGGTGATGCCGGATTTACCGGTGGGCGAATTGCACAAGCGCGTGGTGGCGGGTGATTTCGACACGGGCAAGAACCTCCGCGAGTTCCCGACCGAGAAGCTTGAGGGCAAGAGGATCGCGGTCATCGGTTACGGCAATATCGGCCGGGAAGTGGCGCGGATTGCGCAGGCTTTCGGCATGCGTGTCGCCATCCATGCGCGGCCCCGGCATCGCGAGTGGATAGAATCGGAGGGATTTGAGTTCGCGAAAACGGTGGAGGACGCGGCGAAGGGAGCCGACGTCATCAGCCCGCACACGGGGCTGGGCGCGCTCAACGCCGCGACTGGGAAATATGCCAATGCCGGCGTGCTGAACGCAGCCGTTTTCAACGCCATGAATGACGGCGCCGTGCTCATCAACTACGATCGCGGCGAGCTGGTGGATGCGGCGGCGCTCGATGCGGCGCTGGCGAGCGGTAAGATCCGCTACGCCGCCATCGATGCGGATTTGTTTAGGGATGCCAAGAGCGGCAAGCTGTCCGGCCCCATGGTGCCCTATCTCGAGATCGAGAAGCGCCACAGGGGCAAGCTCGAACTCTTGCCCCATGCCGCCGCCGACACGGAACATGTGAGCCGCGTGCAGGGTGCCAAGCAGGCGGTGGACCAGATTTTCGATTGCATCCGCTTCAAGCTTGCCACCAATCTCAAGGGGG
>JACMJT010000171.1 GCA_014380505.1 Hyphomicrobiales bacterium
CAGCGCATCGCGGCGACGCGGTCGGAAATCTTCTGACCCAATAACATGCCGCCGCCGCCGGGCTTGGCGCCCTGGCCCACCACCACTTCGATGGCATCGGCCTTGCGCAGATCGTCGGGGTTCATGCCGTAGCGCGACGGGAGATATTGATAGACGAGCTGTTTCGACTGGCCGCGCTCTTCCGGCGTCATGCCGCCGTCACCGGTGGTTGTCGAGGTGCCCGCCATCGAGGCACCGCGTCCCAACGCTTCCTTCGCTTGCGCCGAGAGCGAACCGAAACTCATTCCCGCGATGGTGATGGGGATTTTGAGTTCAATGGGTTTCTTGGCGAAGCGGGTGCCGAGAGTCACATCGGTGCCGCACTTCTCGCGGTAGCCTTCCAGCGGATAGCGCGAGATCGAGGCGCCGAGGAACAGCAGATCGTCGAAATGCGGCAGCTTGCGCTTGGCGCCGGCGCCGCGAATGTCATAGATGCCGGTCGTCGCGGCCCGGCGGATTTCCGAGAGTGTGTAATCGTCGAAGGTTGCCGATTTACGCGGCAGGGTGCGGGGGATGTTGGCATCCATTAGTGAACCTCAGTAGGCATCGGCGTGATCGACGCTGAAATTGTAAAGCTTGCGGGCCGAGCCGTAGCGGCGGAAATCCTTCGGGTTGTCCTTGCGCTTGGCAGTCTCAAGAAGCCGCGCGAGATCGGCGAGATGTTCCGGCCGCATGTCCTTCTCGATGCAATCGGCGCCGAGGCTCGCGACCTTGCCTCTCACATAGAGGCGCGCTTCGTAGATCGAGTCTCCAAGCGCATCGCCCGCATCGCCGCACACCACGAGATTGCCGCGCTGGGCCATGAACGCCGACATGTGGCCAACGCTGCCGCCAACCACGATGTCGATCCCCTTCATCGAAATGCCGCAGCGCGAGGAAGCATCGCCGTCGATCACCAGCAATCCGCCATTGCCGGTGGCGCCGGCGGATTCAGACGCATTGCCCTTGATCCACACCAGCCCCGACATGAGATTTTCGGCGACGCCGACACCGGCATGGCCATGGACGATCAGTTCCGCTTCCTTGTTCATGCCGCCGCAATAGAAGCCAACATGGCCGTGGATTTCCACATGGAGCGGCCCATCGAGGCCGCAGGCAATGGCATGCTGGCCCGCGGGGTTCTTGATCGCCCAGTGGCGCTCGTTGGTGTTCTTCGGCAGCCCATAGAGGCGTTGGTTGATGCCGGTCACACCTTCCTTCTTGAGATCAAGCTCGTTCATGCGTGCCCGCCCCAGGTGTAGATCGTCGCCGGTTCCGGCTCCCAGATTTTCGCATCGCCGGCGCCGGGAAGATGGGCGATGGCGCGGTATTCGGTGGCCATGGCCACCCAGTCATCCGTCTCCGCCATCACCGCATGTTTGCAGGCGATGGGATCGCGCACTACGGCGAAGCCATCGGCGGTGCCGACGAGGAATGTGTAGAAACCATCGAGATCGTCGAGGCCGTCTTCCAGTGCTTCTTTCAGTGTGGCGCCGGAGCGCAATTTCCACGTCATGTAGGCGGCCGCCACTTCCGTGTCGTTCTCGGTCTGGAATTCCATGCCTTCCCGGCGCAGGTTTTCGCGCAGGCGATTGTGGTTGGAGAGCGAGCCATTGTGCACGAGGCATAGATCGGCGCCGGTGGCAAAAGGATGCGAGCCCGCCGTGGTCACCGCACTTTCCGTCGCCATGCGGGTGTGGCCGATGATGTGGGTACCCTTGGCTTCGTCGAGATCGAACTTGTCATAGACCTGGGCCGGGAGGCCGACTTCCTTGAAGATTTCGATGGTGTGCCCCGAGCCTACGACGCGCACTTGCGTGTGATGGGCTTCAAGCCATTTCTCAACGGCGTCTTCCTTCGCGTTGGTGACGAGGATGCAGTGGTTGCCGATCTTCTTGACCATGGCATCGCACTTCAGCGCTTTCTCCAGCCCTGTGCCAAGCTTCTTCCAATCGTAAGAAGAATCGTCGTGGGCCAGGGAGAACTTGATCTGGTTCTTTTTCACCGGGTTGCGATAGATGGCGACGCCGGCAGAGTCGGGGCCCCGGTTCGTCATCTCGATGATCATGGGCTTGAACATGGCGCCGAGCTTTGACTGAAGCTTGGGGTTCTTGAGATAAAGTCCGACAATCCCGCACATGGGCGATGACCTCCTATACACTTAGACGATTACATAGCTGGAGGCCGGACAATTATCAACTGTCAGGAATTATTTTTTCATTAGGGGAATTGCCGCCATGCGAACTGGTGGCCGATTAAGGCCCGGTCGGCTGTCACTAGCCGCATGTCTTCGGCAACACAAATGCCGAGCAGTAGTCTGTCGAAAGGATCGTTGGTCCCAAGGAGAGGGCCGATTTCCGCCAGCACATGGCCGTGGGTAATCCTCAGCAAAGGGATCTCGAGCGCCGCGAGCATTGAAGGCCACTTCGCTGCATTGAGTAGCAATGGCAGCTTACCCAAGCGCGATTTGATCGCGACCTCCCAAAGGCTGGCAACGCTAATGGCTAGCTCGCCTTGCTCCTGCACTTTCTCCAGTACGTCCGGTTCATGCATGCCTCCGGCGTGGCGATCCACAAGTTTGATTGCGTAATGAGTATCGAGCAGAAACTTCATTTTTCAGGAAGTGGCGTGATGAGGAAATCTTCGGGGAGTGGATCATCGAAATCCGCTGGAATAAACTCAACCACGCGATCAATGCCGTTTTCCCTTTTCCATTTTGCCAAAGCCTCCCAGTTCAATCCGCCCTTTTTCGCTTGAGCGGGTCCAATCTGAGCTACCGCCTTCCCATGACGGGTTAAAATCACAGCTTCTCCCCCCTCGGCGCGGCGGACGAGCTCCGACAGTTTGTTCTTGGCTTCCTTGATTGAGACATTCATTTAGGTAAAGTAGCTACCGGTAGCCACTTTGTCAAATCACCCAGCATGGCAGGCGATCAACATGGCGACACGCTGAAAATTCCTCCAAGCAAATCGCTGATTGCATTCAATATCGTGGTGGTCACCCGTCCTGCGTTAAAAAGGATGTCGCAGAGCCACAGGAACAGGATCGAGAGATAGACGGAATAGGCAAATCCCACGTAGTCGCTGAAGACGATCGTGCGGAGCCAATCCTGGTTGAAAAGATAAATGCTGGCACTCAAGCAGGTGGCGATCACCAGCAGCAGCGCCGGCGGCAATAAATGAATTCCGGCCTGCCGCTTGAGAACGGCCGCGAGAAGGATGAGCAGGCTGGCAAGAGCGTTGGTGCCGGTGAATATCCGGAATTCGCGGGTGAGCTTTCCCTCGACCTCGAGATATTTGGACCTTACGAATTCCCGCAGATTGGCGCGCTCAAGATCGAGCGAGGCAACGGCGGCCGTGATCATTTTTTGAACCATGCCTGGAATCGCCTTCCGGCACTCGCAACTCCAGTTTTCCATCCGGGCCATTAGCTCGGTTGTTTCCTGCGCGAGTTTACGGGTGATCCCGCTCTTCAAAAGAGCGGTCAGTTCCGCATTGTCTTGGGCGAACCGGGATGCCCTCTCGACCAGGAAGGTGGCGCCCAGGTCATCGATCTTTTGGCCGATCTCCGATTGAACCCTGTGCCGTATGACTTCCTTTGCAACGCGGCTGATGAAGTGCTCGCTCACAAAGGAGGCCGTGAAGGCCGCTGCGAAAAAGCTGCCGCTCACGAGGCCAAAGCCAATCAGCAGAATGCGGAGGACGCGCAGGAAATGGGACATGGGAACGCGGATCACTCTTCCCGGCGATAGCTGATCACGGACAGATAACGGATCGGCAGCTTGCGGAGCTCGTCGGGCCCGTGGGGGGCGTCGGCATCGAAAAACAGGGCGTCGCCTGGATGCATGTCAAAGGTCTTGTCGCCATGGCGGTAGACCACATTGCCTTCCAGCATATAGAGGAATTCGAGCCCGGCGTGCTGGAAGGTTGGGAACACATCTGACTCTTGCGTCAACGTAATGAGATAGGGCTCGACCATGATCGGGCCATGAGGGCTGTGGCCGAGGAGCTGATACTGGTGGCCGGCCCTTGTGCCGCGCCGTTCGATGGTAAGGCCCTGCCCTGCCTTGACGAAACTGGCATCGCGAATTTCTTCGTAGCCCCGGAACAGGGCGGTGACCGGCACCTGCAGCGCCCGGCTGAGCGCCTGGAGCGAGGCGAGCGAGGGGGATGTGGCGCCATTTTCGATCTTCGACAGCATGCCCGCCGACATGGCCGCGCCCTTGGCCAGTTCGGAAATGGTGATACCGAGCTTTTCCCGGAAGCGCTTCACCTCGCGGCCGATCGCCTCTTCCAGCCA
>JACMJT010000172.1 GCA_014380505.1 Hyphomicrobiales bacterium
CAACGTCTGAAGTCCACCCGCAGGCGCTCGATCCACTCCATTCTTGGTCACCGTCGCGAACAGAACCCCTTCGGGAGTGAATAGGACAATCATTCCCACATCTAAAAGCCTATGTCAAGGAATATTTATATAAATTCACAAATTAACGGCATTTGCACAGATCGCCAACTGAAGAGATAAATTCACATACCCGCCTTGCTCTGGATGAACTCGTTCATCCGCTCGGCAAGCGCCACGCGCCTGGCGATTAGGAAATCTCGATAGTTCTCCACCTTGAGCCGATTGAGATCGTCAGGTACGAGTTGCGCGCGAAGCGTTTCAGGCCCTTGCTTCTTGATGATTTCGTCTAGGTAGTCGAGCGGATTTTTTCGACCAATTCGGCGATTGGTTTGGCCAGTGATGAAGGCCATGTTAGCGATTTCGTTAATCTCGTTGGTCTCGTAGCTATTTTCCTTGAGCAATGCTTTTGGAAAGATGTGATGCCACTGTATAAAGTGGAGACGACCCTGATGAGTGAGAGAGAGGCCGAGCCCACTGAACCAATCTTTGGCGCCCGCATCCTTCAATGCCAGATAGGCGAGCGAGAACAGCGGACTATTGGCACCACGCCCAGCAAGGTCGCCGGGCTCCATCGTGAGACGTCCAAACTGGCGTTTAAGTGTCACAAGAAGCTGAGAAAGATCACCTGTTCTGAAAATGGTGTTCAGGTCTTCGTTGAGAAGCGTTTCAGTTGACCCTCGCGAATATCGGCCACGGGCATTTGCAACCAAGAGCCAATGCAAGAGGGATTTTTGTTCCTCTCTGTTCAACTTGTTGTCCTTGGCACGGCTCACAGCAGCAACAGCATGGATGAACATTGGTGACGAAAGCAGCGATTCATCCTCGATGCCGGCATTCGATCTCAAAAAGTTGATGGCAAAGCGGAAGCCTTCTTTCGCTTCCGCCCAACCAGCTTTCAATCTGTCCACGTGGGTGGATCCCACAACACGGAACAGGCATTGGCGGGTGGCGAACACAACAATGCCGCGAACAAGTTGACCAAAATCGATGGTGAACTGACTTCGCTCGCACTCGTCTTGAAACTCATCAAGTTCCTTCAGCAGGTTCGGCCAGCGCGATGAAATTTGGGCCAATGCAAGATCGGAAGATCGCAGCTTTGCGCCAAGTGAATTCACGCGGACAAAGATTTCGGTCACTTCTTCATAACTCATGGCCCTCTCAAGCACATGAACAACATACTGATATTTGCCGATGTCCTTCAGGCGACTAAGCCTTGCATTGTATTTCTGCACGCGAGAGTCCTTGAACGAAGCGATACCCGCCCTTTCAAGAAAAACAGACGTATCTGTTGCCTTGAAGACTTCGCTCACCGGCACCCAGTTCGGCATCGCCAAGAGCGACTTGCTGGCGACCACGAATGTTCGACGATTCAGGCGCTCCTTGAGAACCTCTTCACTCTCCTGATCACCTTCACCATTCTGGCCGTCGCCGTCGTCGGATACCTCATCGTCATTGACGAGGGGTGTCTGCTCATCGCCTTCGACCTCAACCACATCGGCCGGCGGCCCTTCCGGATGTTCAAGATTGAAAAGAATTTCAATAGGCCTCTTGTGACCTCGCACCGAAATAGGTTCGCCATTGAGGACCGCCGTTAGAGAAGTGAGGCGCTGCTGCCCGTCTAGTAACAGTTTGCGGCCTGCAAATGCATTGGTGTCTTGTGTAATGGCAAAGTCACGCGTTGGTACTGGTTCATCGGTTTCCCACATGAGAATGGAACCAGAAGGGTAACCGCGATAAAGAGAATCAAAAAGGTCGCGAACGCGCGTTGCACGCCAAACGTAGTGGCGCTGGATTTCGGGAAGCCGCAGTTCGCCCCGCTTGTACATGTCCACCAGCGTGGAAATCGGAATGTTCTGTTGCTGCATGTTTCTTATGTCTCCCGGTAGATTCCATCTCTATTGTCTCACTCAGATTTATCCGGCACGGGCTTTATTTCCTCTCCCGTCATCTTCACCGTAATGCGCAGGCGTTTCACTCGCCTTGGATCGGATTCCAGGATTTCGAATTCCAACCCGCTCCCATGCCTGATGATCTCGCCGCGCGCCGGGACGCGGCCGGCCATTTTGAAGACGAGGCCCGCCAGCGTGTCGGCTGATTCCTCGTCCTCGTCGGGCAGGAGATCGACGCCGAGCAGTTCTTCCACCCGCGCGATATCGACCCGGCCATCGGCCACGTAGACGCCGTCCCCCGCGGGCTTGATGAGACTGCCTTCGTCGATGTCGTGCTCGTCGGAAATGTCGCCGACGATTTCCTCCATGAGGTCTTCGATGGAGATCAGGCCGTCGGTGCCGCCGTATTCGTCGATGACGATGGCGAGATGGATATGACTGGCCTGCATCTTCACCAGCAGATCGGAGGCGGGCATCGAGGGCGGCACGAATAGGACCTCCCGGTGCAAGCCCGATTGCCGCACTGTCGTTGAAAGCTCCGCCGCTGCAATGGAAAGGCCAGGCTTGCCGGATTTAGGCGCGGTCTTGCGCCTGGCTCCCTTCGCCGTCATCCAGCCCATGAAATCCTTCACATGGACCATGCCGGTTATTTCATCGAGCGACTCGCGGTAGACCGGCAGGCGCGAATGGCCGGCCTCGATGAAGCGCTCCATCAATTCGCGCATGGTGGCCTGATCCTCGATCGCCACGATATCGACGCGCGGCACCATGGCACCATCGACGCGAAGCTGCGAGAACTCGATGATGTTGAGCATCATCGACCTGGCTTCCTGGCCGAAGGCTTCGCCTGGATTCTCGGCGGCGTGAATCTTGATCGCCCCTTCGAGGCTTTCGCGAAGGCCCCTGTCGGAGCGGCGCGAAAGAAGCGCCTTCAGCTTGCGCCAGAAATTGCTTTTGGACGTTTCGGGGGCGGAGGAGCCGTCGCTGCTATCGGTCATAGGGATCGGGAACTCCGAGTCCTTTCAGAATTTCCGTTTCGAGATTTTCCATCGTGGCGGCTTCGATTTCGGTTTCATGATCATGGCCCAGGAGATGAAGGAGCCCGTGTACAATAAGGTGGGTAGCGTGGTGCGGCAATGTCTTGCCCTGGGCGGCCGCTTCGCGCGTGACCACGCCAGAGGCCAGCACGACATCGCCGAGCGGCCTTGCCTCCCTTGCCGGCGTCTTCACGTTTTTTGCCGGGAAAGACAGGACATTGGTGGCGTGGGCGCGCCCTCGCCATTTGGCATTGAGGGCCGCCACGGCATCATCGCCGGTGAACAGAAAAGCCGTCTCCAGATTTTTCCCGGCAATGCCAGCACCCGTGGCGGTTGCGTCCACGGCCCTGCGTGTCAACTCCTCAAGGGCCGGAACGGCATCCCAACCGGCATCGTCGACTGCGATGGTGACGATCATTTCTTCGGTTTGGCCAGCTTCTTGTCGTAAGCGGCGACAATGCGTCCGACGAGGGGATGGCGCACGATATCCGAATTGGTGAAGGCGGTGACGGCAACACCGTCCACGCCCTTGAGCGTCGCCACCGCATCGGCAAGGCCCGAGGTGATGCCCGATGGCAGATCGACCTGGCTGGGGTCGCCCGTTACCACCATGCGGCTGCCTTCGCCGAGTCTGGTGAGAAACATCTTCATCTGCTGGGGCGTGGTGTTCTGCGCTTCATCGAGAATGACGAAGGCGGAGGAAAGCGTGCGTCCGCGCATGAAAGCGAGCGGTGCGATCTCGATCTGGTTTTCAGCGAGACCCTTGGCCACGAGGCTCGCGGGCATCACATCGTAGAGCGCGTCGTAGAGCGGCCGCAAATAGGGATCGACCTTCTCCTTCATGTCGCCGGGAAGAAAGCCCAGCCGCTCTCCCGCCTCGACCGCGGGTCTCGACAGCACAAGGCGGTCGACATCGCCGTTCATCAGCGCTTCCGCCGCACACGCCACCGCCAGATAGGTTTTGCCGGTTCCGGCGGGGCCGATGCCCAGGACCAGTTCATTGCGGCGGATTGCTTCCACATAGCGCCCCTGCATGGGCGTGCGTGGCGTCACCAGCTTGCGCCTCGTGCGCACACTGCCGCTTGTACCTGTCTCCTGCACCTCCGCGGTTTCCCGCATCCTGATCGCTCCTTCGATTTCACCACGCGTGATCTCGGCTCCGCGCCGCGCCCGGTCATAAAGCGAGGTTAGCACGTCTCGCACTGCGGCGCGCGCCGGAGCCTTGCCCCTGATGGCGAGGCGATTGCCGCGCGGCGTGATGTCGACGCCAAGCTTGTGTTCGATGAGTGCCAAATGCTCGTCGTGCTCGCCGCAGACGAGGGAGAGCAGGCGATTGTCGTCGAAGGCAAGGGTGAGGATATCTGTTTCATCGGGCGTAGCACCGGGTTTGGTGCTGGCCATCTGGGCCGCAGTGACAGGCGGATTCAACGGATCGTTTCTCCAGAATCAATCATGCCGCAATCCCATAATGGCCCGAAAGGCTGTTGGTTCCAACACCTGTTATATGGGTATGGATAACTTGGCCGATAAGGGCCTGCGGGCCTGCAAGATGCACAGGCTGCAGATAGGGCGAGCGGCCCATGAGCTGGCCCGGGTCGCGGCCCGGCTTTTCGACGAGCACCGGCAGTGTACGGTTAACACAGGAGGTGTTGAAAGCGCTCTGCTGTGTGTGGATAAGCGCCTGCAGCTCGTGCAGCCGTGCGAGCTTCACGTCTTCCGGCACCTGCGGCAGCGCGGCGGCGGGCGTTCCGGGACGCGGCGAATATTTGAAGGAGAAAGCGCCGGCGTAACGAACCTCGCAGACGATATCCAAAGTCGCCTGGAAATCGGCGTCCGTCTCGCCGGGAAAGCCCACGATGAAATCGCCCGACATGGCGATGTTGGGCCGCGCTTTCCGGATGCGTTCGACGAGGCGGAGATAGTGGTCCGCGTCATGGCCCCGGTTCATGGCCTTGAGGACGCGGTCGCTGCCCGCCTGCACCGGCAGATGCAGATAGGGCATGAGCTTGGGATTTTCGGCGTGGGCGGCAATCAGGTCGTCATCCATGTCGCGCGGGTGGCTGGTCATGTAGCGCAGCCTGTCGATGCCATCGATCGATGACAGCCGTGCGACGAGAGTGGCAAGCGAGGCAGGTTCTTCGTTGGCATCGGCGCCGTGGTAGGCATTGACGTTCTGGCCGAGCAGCGTGAGTTCACGCACGCCCGCTTCCGCAAGACGCCGCGCTTCCGCTTCGATCTGGGCCACGGGCCGCGAGAATTCCGATCCCCGCGTATAGGGCACCACGCAGAAGGTGCAGAACTTGTCGCAACCCTCCTGCACGGTGAGAAAGGCTGTTACGCTCTTTCCCGGACTCTTGCGGGCCTGGAGGTTGTCGAACTTGTCCTCCGCTGGAAATTCGGCCTCGACGACGGCGCGCCCACTGGCGGCGTGGCGCGCCAGAAGGTGGGGCAGGCGGTGATAGGCCTGGGGTCCGAACACCAGATCCACCGCGGGTTCGCGCCTGACGATTTCCTCGCCCTCGGCTTGCGCCACGCAGCCGGCGACCGCTATGAGCATCTCTTTTCCGGATCTATTCCGGCTGCGCTTCATGCGCCGGAGCCGGCCCAGTTCCGAATAAACCTTCTCCACGGCTTTCTCGCGGATGTGGCAGGTGTTGAGGATCACCAGATCGGCGTCTTCGGGCCGCGATGTTGCGCCATAGCCAAGGTGTC
>JACMJT010000173.1 GCA_014380505.1 Hyphomicrobiales bacterium
CCAGCGAGACGATGGCCGCCATGAGGAATGAAAATCCGAGCGGCCGCCTGAGCGACGGCAGATCGATCCTGAGGAAACGGGCAACGCCCGATATGCCAAGGCTGGCGCACAGCCGGTCGTTTTGCCGGGCGGATGCGGCGATGGCGGCGGCCAATGCATTGTAGACAAAGGGCAATGCCATCAATGTGCTCATGGCAATGACCAGCACCGGCGCGGGTACTGCAAATGTGGAAAAGCGGGTGAGCAGGAGAAACCAGCCCGTGGCCAGAACGGCGGGCGGCATGACAAGGCCTGCAACAACGGCAAGCGATGAAAGCCTGCTCCAGCCCTGCCGCCGTGCCGCCGCTTGCGCCAAGGGCCAGGTGAGCATCACGCTGAGACTGGCCGAACAAACGCCGATTGCCAGGCTTGTGGCCGTTGCGGCGGCAACGTCTCCTCCCAATTCCACGTGTGCCATGCCTGAAAGGACAACGGCGGCGATCGGCGGAATGAGAACGGCAAGGCCCATGGCTATGGCAAGGCCGTCGGCCAAACGCGCCAGGAGAGAGGTTCCGTCATAGCGGCTGGACAGAGACCGGAAAGATTGCCATGCCCGCATTTGCCCTCCGAACCGGTGGGCAAGAAGTACGAGCACAGAACAAATAAAGAGCTGAACCAGAGCCAATCCCACGGCGCGGGCCGGATCGAAATCGAAGCGCAGCGCCTGGTATATGGCGACTTCCAGCGTCGTCGCCTGGGGTCCGCCGCCAAGTGTGAGCACGACCGCGAAACTGGCGGTGCACAGCAGGAAAATGAGAATGGCGATCCCCGGCAGCACCGCCCAGATGTGCGGCCATTCAATGCGGGCCCAGACATGGCGGTCGCGAAAGCCGAGTTGCGCCGCAAGCCGCCAGCTCTCGGGCGGAACGGCGGCGAGCCGCGACAGCAGCAACCGCGCGCCAAGCGAAAAATTGAAGAACACATGCGCCAGCAGAATGCCCGGCAATCCGTAGATATCGAACAACCCGCCTAACCAGCCCTGGTTGCCGTAGACTTCGACAATGCCCAGCACAGTCACGATGGCCGGAAGCGCCAGCGGCAAAGCCAGCAACCGGATGATGATGCCCCGCCCCGGAAACCTCCGCCGCGCCAGCGCCCGCGCCACCGGTATCGCCAGTGCGAGCGACAAAACCGTGGAGAGGCCCGCCTGCCACAGCGTGAACCCCGCCACATGAAAGAGATAGGGATCGCCAACGGCGAGACCCGCTTTCGCTCCGATCAAGAGAACGGGAAAGAAGCCGGCAAGGACCAGCGCAACAATGACCATGAATGCCAGAATCGCCGGCGTGTACCGTTGCCTGATGGTGATCCCGTTCATTTTGCCATGGCGTTGAGCCACTCATCGATCCACGCGCGGCGATTTTTCGCCACCTCCTCCGGCGTATAGAGCAGCGTTTTGGATGGTTTCACCAGTGCATCGAAGGCGGCTGGCGGGGGTGCGGAGGTCGTGCCCGCAGGCCACATCCAATTGTTCGTGGGGATATGATCCTGAAAGCCCGGCTCCATCATGAACTGCAAGAATTTCCCGGCCAGTGCCCGCTCCGGCGAAGCGTCGATCAAGCCCGCAACCTCGACCTGCAGATAGTGCCCCTCGGCAAACGGGGCAGCCTTGTAACGGTCGATATTATCGAGGACCACGTGAACGGCGGGCGAGGTCGTATAGGACAGCACCATTGGCGCCTCGCCCTTGGTGAAGAGTGCATAGGCTTCTGACCAGCCGGGAGCCGTGGTCAGGATGCGGGGTTTGAGCTTGGCCCAGGCCTCATCCGCCTTGTCGCCATAGACGGATTTCATCCACAGCAGGAAACCAAGGCCCGGCGTCGACGAGCGCGGGTCCTGCAGCACGATCTTCTGTTGGGGATCGCCGTTCACCAGCTCATCGAGACTTGCGGGCGGCTGCTTCACCGCCTCGCTGTCATAGATGACAGCGAAATGGGCGAAATCGAACGGCATGAAGTAGTCATCCGTCCACAGCACGGGCGTTTTCGCCAGTGCGTGATCGATGCCGTGCTTGCCAAAAAGCCCGGTTGCAACGGCCTCCGAGGTGAGGTTCGTGTCGAGTCCCAGAACCACATCGGCCTTGGTGTTCTTGCCTTCGAGCTTCAGGCGGTTCAGCACCGCCACGCCATCCCCCGGGGCCACCCATTCAATGGCGCAATCGCAGGTCTTCTCGAAAGCCTCCTTGATCTTGCCGCCCGGCCCCCATTCGGTGACAAAACTGTCATAGGTGTAGATGGTCAGCGTCTCCTTGGCTCCCGCGGGCGCCGCGAAAATCAGAAGAGCGAACAGGGTAATGATGATCTTCTTCACAACGTCCTCCATTCGCCTTTGGATGGAGGATAGAAGTTCAGGGAACTTCGCTATCAATCCCTCCGCCGGCATGATCCGGATCAGGTTCAGCGGGTTGGAGCGATAAGCTCCTCTCAGCCGCTTGGTTGCGGCACCCCGTTGAGAGCGGTGTGATGAATAGGCGTTGCCGGATGCGCTGACAAGCCTCATTTGCTAGAAGAATTCCATGGCGCGTTTTGCAATTCTTCTTGGCGGCGATCTGACCGTGACGGCCAGGCTTCGAAAGCAGCTTGCCCAAGCGCGCGTCATCGCGGCCGATCGCGGCATGATTCATGCGGCCATGCTGGGCCTCGCCC
>JACMJT010000174.1 GCA_014380505.1 Hyphomicrobiales bacterium
CTCGACCTTGATCCGGAGGTGAAGGACCCGCTGGGCGATCCGGTCATTCGCATCACCGCCGATTTGAAGGACAATGAGAAGCGCGTCGCGGCGTTCGCCGCCGACAAGATGGTGGAGTGGTACAAGGCGGCGGGCGCCATCGCCGTCGAGACGAACGATGTCGGCACTATGGGTGTCACCACCCATGCCTATGGCGGCACGCGAATGGGCGACAATCCGCAAACCAATGTGGTGGATCGCTGGGGGTTCAGTCATGAAGCACCCAGTCTGGGCATGGTCGGCGCCTCGGTCATGGGCACCAGCGGTTCGCGCAATCCAACCCTCACCGTTCAGGCCTTGGCTTGGCGCACGGCGCAGCACCTGGCTGATAGTTGGAAAGACCGAACGGGCTGACAGCCAGCGTAAAGACCCTCTCATGATCACCATCGGTTGCGATGCCTTCTGAAAGCTTGATCTATTTTGGTACTGCCGAGGCGCTCCCGGCGGGCCGGCGCTTTCGCGCCGGAGCTCTGACCTTGGATTTTTCCGATGGCGCCGTTCGCTGTCTTTCCTGGCTTGGGGTCGAAGTCGTGCGCGGCATCGCATGTCCCATTCGGGACGCCAACTGGGCCACGCATGCCTCGGTTCTGACCGACGAGACTGTTACGGAAACGCCGGATGAATTTGAAATCGTGCAAGTCCGCCTGGTTGCCGACGGCGCGCTTCGCGTCAAGCTCGGTTTCAAAGGAAAAGCGGACGGGACCTTCCATGCGACGGCAGAGACGTCGGCATGCCGCAACTTCGTCACCAACCGTGCCGGGTTTACGCTGCTGCATCCCTTGCGGGGCGTGGCTGACACGCCGATGCAGGTCATCCATCCAGACGGCTCAATCTCGCCGTCCCATTTCCCGTTATTGATTTCGCCGGACCAGGTTGCCGGCGAAATATCCGGTCTTCGTCATTCGGTAAGCGGAATCGACACCGAGATAGGTTTTCAGGGCGAGGTTTTTGAAATGGAGGACCAGCGCAATTGGAGCGACGCCTCCTTTAAGACCTATTGCCGCCCCTTGTCGCTCCCCAGGCCGTATCGATTGAACGCTGGCGACGTACAGCGCCAGGACATTCACATACGATTTCGGGGGCCAGGCAAGGCGGCGTCTGCAACCGTTTCGCCCACCCTTGAATTGAGGCCTGGGGCCGGGAATGTTCCCGAAATCGCGGTGGCAATCGATGACAGTACGATCCCTGACCACGAGGCGAGAAAATGCGCCTCCCTGATAAACCGGAAAATTCTGCAACTGCGGCTGAGGCCTGAAACCGCGTCCGCCGTGTGCGACAGCGCAAGGTCACTGGTTGCCGTCAGTCCCGCCGAGATCGAACTTGAAATTGTCGTTCCGTCGGCCGATGAGCCGCAAACAGCACTGGCTCGGATCGCGGCAGCTTGTAAAAATGCGTCTTTGACCGTCGCACGCGTTCTGGCGCTGCCGGAAAACTATCTTCGCAGCTATCAGCCAACTGGCCCATGGCCGGCAGGTCCGATGCCGCAAGACCTCTTCGTGCATGCACGGAAGGCATTTCCGGGAGCAGAAATC
>JACMJT010000175.1 GCA_014380505.1 Hyphomicrobiales bacterium
CACATTCCACGGCGAAAGCTTGGTGTCGGTGAACTTCATCATCATGTCCTTGGCGCGGGAATATTCCACCCAGTGCTCGCGCGACTTCAAATCCATGGGGCTAATTTTCCAGTATTTGATCAGGATGGTGCCCGACATGATGAGCATTTCTTCAAACAGCGGACAGGAGCGCAGGAATTCCTGATACTCTTCCTCGCTGCAAAATCCCATGACGCGCTCGACGCCGGCGCGGTTGTACCATGAGCGGTCGAACAGCACGATCTCGCCCTGGGCCGGCAGATGCGGCACATAGCGCTGGAAATACCATTGGCCGCGCTCGCGTTCGGTCGGCGTGCCGAGTGCTACGACGCGGCAGATGCGCGGATTGAGACTTTCGGTGATGCGCTTGATGACACCACCCTTGCCGGCGGCATCGCGGCCTTCGAAGATGACGACGGCTTTCAGCTTCTCCTTGTGCACCCAGTTCTGCAGCTTCACCATTTCAAACTGCAGGCGGGTTAGCTCGTCGATATATTTGTAGCCCTTGCCGTTCTTGCCGTTTCCGGATTTGCCGTTCTTGGATTTTTTGCCGTTCTTGGATTTCTTGCTCACGTTCTGTCCTCCCCGTTGATTGCGCTATGGCGGGGGCCTGGCTTCTTCTAATTGGCCGGGCTTCCCCTCTTTTCTTTTAAATCAATTCAGGCTGAAAGTCGCTGGCCGCACCCAGGGCATCTGGATGCGGCCATGTATGACGTCTAGGCAGTGGCCTTCGCCGATTTCAACGGCGGCGCCGCCACGGGGCTTGCGGCCAGTTCGCGCCGCCCCTCAAGCTCGTTCATAAGCGCTGTCCAGAGCGAGACAGTCCCACCATCACGAGAAGAAACGGCGTCGCGGCTATGATCGAGGCGGTCTGCAAGCCCTTCAACCCGCCCATCACCAGAAGCACGCTGGCCGATGCTCCCGCAAGGACACCCCAAAGAACCACGACTCCCGTTGCTGGAACGAGCGTACCGCGAGACGACAGCATGCCCATCACCACGGACGCCGCGTCCGCCCCCGACACGAAGAAGATCGCGACGAGGAAGATGGCGACAAACGAGGTGAGTGCCGCCGCCGGGTATTGCGCGAGAAGCGCGAACAGGGAGACAGCCGCGCCCTTTTCGTTGACGATTTCGACTAGGCCCCCCACGCCCATCAGTTCCGAATGGAGCGCGGTTCCGCCCATGATGGTGAACCAGATGAAGGTGACACCGCTTGGAATGAGCAGAACACCGGTGATGAACTCGCGGACGGTGCGGCCCTTCGAGATGCGCGCGATGAACACGCCCACGAAAGGCGCCCATGAAATCCACCACGCCCAGTAGAAGATCGTCCAACCCGCCAGCCAATCTCCATCGCTGAAGGCCGCGGTGCGGAACGACAGGCTGACGAGATCGCTGAGGTAGTAGCCGAGCGATTCCGCGAAGGTATTGAGGATGAACACGGTGGGCCCCACCACCGCCAGGAAGAGCAGAAGCAAAGTGGCAATCACCATGTTCATGTTGCTCAGGAACTGAATGCCCTTGCCAACGCCCGATACCGCCGAAAGGATGAAGACAACCGTCAGAACCGCAATGACGATCAGCGCGATCTGGTTCGTTTCACCGGTTCCCCAGAGATAGTTAAGTCCGCTGTTGATCTGCTGTGCTCCCAGCCCCAGCGATGTCGCCGTTCCAAACAGCGTCGCGATGACAGCCAGAATGTCGATGGTCTTGCCGATGGGGCCGTGAACCTTGTCGCCGAGAAGCGGCGTAAAGGCGCTGGAGATCAGGATCGGCAGCCCTTTGCGGTAGGTGAAATAGGCAATCGCCAGGCCGACGACGGCATAAATCGCCCAAGGGTGCAGTGCCCAGTGGAAATAGGAATACTGCATGGCGATGAGTGCCGCCTCTTTTGTTTGCGGCGCCGCCAGTCCATGCGGAGGGGCTCCGAAATGATAGACGGGCTCGGCCACACCCCAGAACATGAGGCCTATGCCCATGCCGACGCTGAACATCATGCAGACCCACGAAACCGTCTTGAACTCGGGCCGTTCGTCATCCAGTCCGAGCCTGATCTTGCCGAAGCGGCTTAAGGCGAGGAACAGTGAAAAGGCGAGAAACAGGGCGGTCGAGACAACGAAGCTCCACCCTAAGCCTTTGATGATTCCGCCCAGCGTGGCATTAGCCAAACGCTCCCTATTTTTCGCCATGCGGCGTTGAGCTGCGTTCATGACCCGTTAACATATCTCACCAGCCAGCTTGTATCGTTTGCGACCTATGGATGGGCTAAAAACGACAATCCAACTAAAAGCGACTGTTTTAAGCGCTAAAAGCGACGTACTTTGCAGGAGCTGAACTCCGCCTTGCTCGGCTTAATTCCTGAGCGCCCTCAAGGTGGTGGCCGGACCGATGTCCCGCAGCCCGGTCATCATCTCGTAAAGAAAAGTCTTGAGTTTGGTCTTCTGTCCGGCAGGCAAATCCTGGTCATCGTCGAGGAGGAAACCGCGAAATGAAAATCGCCGGGTGCCCGCAAACGCGGCGATGTGGGCATCGAGTTCCGGCATGTCGATGACGATCCGATGGCTAATGTCCACCAGCGTGCTGCCGACAAAGCCGTTGCGCACCAGCACCATGGCGTCGGGCTGGGCTCCGGCTTCCAAAGTTTTGGCCGTCTTTAGCGAATCCGGCGTCTGGTCGACAACGAAGAGCACCACGATCTTGAATCCCTGATGGCGCGCTTCACCGATAAATCCCAGCTCGCCGGAAGCCTTGAAGAAGTTTTCCGTTTGGCCGGAGGGGAGGTCGATCACGTAATCGCGGCCGGGGGAGCCGAGGATGGTGTCGAAAAGTTTCATCTGGCCCGGGATGGTTTCGAAATCGACCAGCGCGGTCCGTCCGGGAAAATAATTGCGCAAGGGGCCATCGGGGAACCCTGCATCGATCACGAAGGGATCGCGCCCGTCGAGCATCAAATAATCGACCAGCACGCGCGCCAGCAAGGTCTTGCCGTTGCGGTGCCGGTCGGAACAAACAATATGGACAACGGGTGGGGTGGCCAAGGCCGTGCGCGCCCCGCCCGCTTAAGCCTGTTGTGCTACGGCCTGGATGTGGCCCCCGCGGCTGCCGGTGAGCTGATCCTGGATCAGTTTCACGCGGGCAAACTCCTCGTCGATCTCCGAGCTCCACTTGCGGACGTATCCCCGCAGCACGAAGGAGAACTTGCCGGGCTGGCCATCGACGCCCCGATTTTCCACGAAGTCCTTGAAGGTCACTCCGGCGAGATCGACCTGCTCATAGGCCATCTCGTTGAGCTTCGGGATATCGATCTCGAGAGCCTTGGGGATCTGGGCGAAATATTTGCGGTGGGTTGCCTGGTCCCACTCGAAGAAATTGGTTTCGTTGATGAAGTTGCGGGCGACGACATACTGGACGCCCTTCACATATTTGGCGATCTCCGCCATTTCATCAAGGGAGGCAATCGATGGGCCGATCACATGGAACAGGCCCAGATTGAACAGGCCGCCCCGGGCCGCCTCGAGGATGCCGATGTGCTCGAACATGTCGAGCGCGTAGGACATATTGCCAGCCTTCAGGTCGACAAGCGTCACGGGCACATTGGCGGTTTCGAGCGTGTCGAGAAGTTTCATCTGGTGGGCGACGTTGCCGAGATCGATGATCTCGGTGATGCCGGAGTGGAAGCGCTTGAGAGTGCCCCGTGGATTTTCCGTGTCGAAAGCGCGGGTGAGCACATTCTTGCGGGCGAAGAAATCGAGCAAAGCACGCGAAATGGTGGTTTTGCCGACGCCGCCCTTGTCTGCGCCGACGAGAATGAGAGTTGGTTTCATGGAGTTCCCCTGTTTGGCCTCGGTTTTTCCTTTGGGGTGTATCATGGCTGGGCCCATGGGTATACCGCCGCTGCCTAACTATGGCCCCAAGAATGGCAATCCCATGACCGACTGAGGAGTTGGTTCATCTTCTCTATTCCGGCATAAGGGTCCCGGGGGTACCCATGGCCTATCTCATTTTCGGCATCCTTGTGTTTGGCGGCCTTCATCTTTTTTCGATCCTGCTGCCCGTGCAGCGGGACAGGCTCGAGTTATCGCTGGGCGAAAAGCTGTGGAAAGCGCTTTATGCCTTGCTGTCACTCGCGGGCCTCGGGCTTATGATCTGGGGTTTCATGCTGTCGCGCGCGGAGCCTCTTGGCGCCGATGAACTCTATGCGCCCCCCGATTGGGCGCGCCATGCCGCCATGCTGCTGGTACTTCTCGGTTTTATTTCTGTCGGAGCGTCCCATGGCAAGGGCTACCTCAGGCTATGGTTGCAAAATCCCATGTCGATCGGGATCGGGCTATGGGCCACGGCACATTTGCTGGCGAACGGCACGCGCGCCGATGTTTATTTCTTTGGCACATTCCTGGTGGTGGCGCTGCTCGACATTGTTTTCTCCATGTCGCGCGGCAAGGCGCCGGTCCACGAGCCGCAGCTCCGCTCGGATATCATCGCCACGATCGTGGGCATGGTCCTCTATGTGATCTTCCTCCTGGGTTTTCATCCTTACGTTCTCAATGTGCCGGTGGCGGGATGATCCTGCTGGCTCTTGGCGTTTTGCTCCTTTCCGCGCTGCATCTCGTTCCGGCGCTGCCCCGGCTGAAAGCCGCCGTTATCGCCCGGGCCGGGCAGGGGGCCTATGGTCCAGCCTTTGGCGCTGTCGCCATCCTTGCAATGGCGCTCATCGTAATCGGATGGCGGCTTTCCGATGCCGCGCCCGTCTATGAGCCGCCGTTCTGGGGCCACCATGCCAATTTCGGCCTCACCTTCCTGGCCTTCCTGTGCCTTGGCGTATTTCTGTTTCGCGGCAAGCTTCGCCAGGCTTTGCGCTTTCCCATGGGAATTGCCGTGGTTTTGTGGAGTAGCGGGCACCTTCTCGCCAATGGCGATCTTCGCAGCGTCGTGCTGTTCGGCGGACTGCTGCTCTCCGCCATCCTGCTGATCGGCGTCGGCATGGCGCAGGGTGCCAGGCCTTCGCCTGAAACGCGGGGCGGCCACGATCTCCTGTCGCTTGTCATGGGTGCTGCTCTTTATGGCGTCATGACACAATTGCATCCGGTTATCGCCGGCGTTCCCATTCTGTCTCTGACACGGTAGGATAGAGCATGTCCGTTCACACCCCGATCAAGCGCATCACCGCCCCGGAAATCGGCGCCCGCAAGGGTGGCGTTCCCATCGTGGCACTCACCTCCTATCACGCCCATACGGCGGCCATTGCCGACAAGCACGTGGACTTCCTGCTGGTCGGGGACTCGCTGGGCATGGTGATGCATGGTTTTGAATCCACCTTACCGGTACCGCTCGATCTCATGATCCTGCACGGCAGTGCCGTCATGCGAGGCGCCAAGCGCGCCCTTGTGGTGGTCGACATGCCCTTCGGTTCTTATGAGGAGAGTCCGGCCCAGGCCTTTCGCAATGGGGCCAAGGTGATCAAGAAAACCCAATGCGGCGCCATCAAGATCGAGGGCGGCCGGCGCATGGCGGAGACCATCCGCTTCCTCAGCGAGCGCGGCATCCCGGTGATGGCGCATATTGGCCTCACACCCCAGTCGATCAATATTTTCGGCGGCTTCAAGACGCAAGGCCGCACGCTCGATCAATGGGCGCTGATCGAGGAAGATGCCCGCGTGGTGGCCGAGGCTGGCGCCTTCGCCGTGGTGCTGGAGGCCGTCGCCGAACCGCTCGCCGCCAAGATCACCAGGTCGGTTCCCATTCCAACCATCGGCATCGGCGCGTCAGCGGCATGCGACGGCCAGATCCTCGTCATGGAAGACATGCTGGGCCTGTCGCCGAGAATACCGAAATTCGTCAAGGAATTCGGCAATGTCGGCCAGGCCATCGAAAACGCGATCCGCGCCTATGCCGAGGACGTCCGTACACGGAACTTTCCCGCGGCGGAGAACACTTATGAGATGAAGGGTTAAAGGCTCAACCCAAATGGAGGGTAGGGCGTGTGCGGTCAGAGGCCGCCGGCCCATCCTGCTTGCCCCCTCAATTCCGATATTGCGCCTTGAATGCCGATTTGGCATACACGCGGCCACATTCCGGGGCAGGGGCTTCGGGGCAATCAATGAACACAAGGGTTTAACATGACCACCACACTCTGGCTGATCGTGCTCGCGGGCGCGCTCTCCATCGTGTACGGCATCGTCACGACGCGGGGGCTTCTCGCCGCCGACGCCGGCACGGCCCGTATGCAGGAAATTTCCGCAGCCGTGCGCGAAGGCGCCCAGGCCTATCTCAAACGCCAATACGCAACGATTGCCGTTGTCGGCGTGGTGATCTTCGCCATCGCCTTCTGGCTCCTCGGTATTTATTCGGCCATTGGCTTTGCCATCGGCGCCATTCTCTCGGGCGCTGCTGGTTTCATCGGCATGAACGTGTCGGTCAGGGCCAACGTGCGCGTGGCCCAGGCGGCGACCAAGTCGCTGGCCGGCGGCCTCGACTTGGCCTTCAAGGCGGGTGCTGTGACGGGCCTTCTAGTTGCCGGTCTAGGCCTTCTCGGTGTGACACTTTATTTTGGCTTTCTCACCGGCTCGCAAAACTTGCCAGCAACCGACCGCGCCGTGATCGATTCGCTCGTGGCGCTGTCGTTTGGCGCTTCCCTCATCTCGATCTTCGCCCGTCTCGGCGGCGGCATCTTCACCAAGGGTGCCGATGTCGGCGGCGACATGGTGGGCAAGGTGGAAGCTGGCATTCCCGAAGACGATCCGCGCAACCCCGCCACCATCGCCGATAACGTCGGCGACAACGTCGGCGATTGCGCCGGCATGGCGGCCGATTTGTTCGAGACCTATGTGGTGACCACGGTTGCCACCATGGTGCTGGCGGCCATCGTGTTGCCGGAGGCTTTGCGCGAGTGGGGCATGATCCTGCCGCTCGCCATCGGCGGCGCCTGCGTGATCACCTCGATCATCGGTACCTACTTCGTGAAGCTGGGCTCCTCCAACAACATCATGGGCGCCCTCTACAAGGGCATCATCGCCACGGGCGTCCTGTCTCTCATCGTGCTTTATCCCGTGATAAACTTCATCTTCGGCGGCATGTCGGTGGAAATCGTCGCGGCCGACGCCACATTCACGCCGATGGACCTGTTCTGGTGCGGCCTCACGGGCCTCGTCATCACCGGGCTCATCATCTGGATCACCGAGTATTACACCGGCACCGGAAAGCGCCCGGTGAACTCCATCGCCGAAGCCTCGATCACCGGCCACGGCACCAACGTCATCCAGGGGCTGGCCGTGTCGATGGAAGCGACCGCCCTTCCGGCGCTGGTGATCATCGCCGGCATCGTCGTCACCTTC